>JBOICJ010000083.1:0-7004 GCA_050740035.1 Stenotrophobium sp.
GTCGCTGAAGATGAGGCTGCATTTGAGTCGTCGAATCAGACGTTCATCGAGGTTCCAAACGAGTTAGTGCCTACCGTACGAGAGTTGCTTGCGCGTCACAACGCAGCATAAATCGCAGCTAACAATACGTATATGGCTCTCACCCCACAAGCCCCGGTGACACATAGGTTGTAGACCTCACCAGCCCCGGTCGTCTGCGCTCGTATATTCGGCATCTCCGGTTTGGCTCTTCCGGGTGCCCTCATGAGAATTCGCGCCTTTCATTTCCTATCGCTCCATCGAGCTTTATTTCAGGCTCGCCATTGTTACCGGAATATTTGAAAGGCCGGTCCGACCGGTGTGTCGTGAGGCGGTGTCGTCGAGATTTACTGCGGTGAAATTGTTTCTGTTTGCTTACGCGGCAACCGCTTTTTCTAGACCAGAATTGTTGCCGTCGTAGCATTCACCATGGGCCCACATTGCCCAGCAGATTCGGGCCAGCTTGTTGGCCATGGCAACAATCGCTTTGTGCATGCCGATGCGATCATGCAATTGGGCTGCCCAGTGTTGCAGTCGATTGAGCTTGTCTGGTGCTTTGTTGCGAAGCGCGAGCGCTACGCTCAGTGCACTGCGTGCACCGTGGACCAGCAACATGCGGACATAAACATCGCCTCGTTTACTGATTCTGCCGAGGTGACGATTACTGCCGGAGCTGTACTCGCGCGGGGTCAGTCCCAGCCATGCCGCGAGCTGTCTTCCACTCTTGAAGTAGCGTGCATCGACAGCACTGGCCGTCAGCGCACTAGCAGTGAGTGGTCCGATGCCGCTGATCTGCTGCAGGTGAGTGGCAGCCGGACTCTGCTTGTTTAACGCGATGATCTGTCGTTCAGCATCTGCCATACGTTTGCTGAGTTGGTGAATCTCTTCGAGCAATTGTTGAAGCAATCCGTGCAACGCATCGGGCACTTTCTCGATGCAAGCAGAGGCCTGAGCAATCGCCTTGTCAGCACCGAGCGGAATGGCCTGACCAAACCCGAGCAGATGTCCTCGCAGTGCGTTGATCCTGGCGGTGCGTGCCGCTTTCCAGCCTTCGCGCAGGCTATGCACTGCGAGTACTAACTGTTGAGTTTCATTCTTGACCGGCACGTCTTTGATTTGTGCATTGCGAGCTGCTTCGAGGAGGGCTTCTGCATCCGCAGCATCGGTCTTGTTACGACGACGATAGGCGCCCACATGTTGCGCTGGCAGCAATCGCACTTGCAGACCACGTTGCTGGCATTCGCGTCCCCAGTAGTGCGCAGTGGCGCAGGATTCCATCACGACAACGACATCGCGCCACTGTCCAAGCTGGAGTGCAAACGCACGCCGACTGGCAATGCGCTGCCGCGATAAAACTCGACCTTGCCCATCTCCATAGGCCACTTGGAAAACATCTTTTGCCAAGTCCACCGCAATAGTTGTAACGTCCTTGATCATGATCGCTCTCCTGAAATCGGAATCTTCAGATTGCCGCAAAAATAGCGGGGTGAGAGCCATTTCATCATTCAAGGCGGACGGCTTCGCCGCCGCTTAACTCCAGCGTTGAGGCTGTATAAAAACCTCAAATCCGGTCTGGAACGGCACACCTTTGTCTGCATATTCTCTTGAGGATATTTCCTGGAAGAGAGCACAGCGATGGCCCGCTACAAACCTGTTGGCCGGCACCTGATGAAACTGCTGCCGGTGCGTTTCTCTGAGCAGATTCTCCCCGGCACGTTTGAATACGCCGTGCACTGGCTGGTCGATCACCCGCGCACGACCGCCATGAAGATCCGGATCGATACGCGTGAAGGGCGTCTGCTTTACAGCCGACGACTTGGCATTGTCGAACCCGTATTCGGGAACTTGCACAACCACCGGCTTCGGCGGTTCACGCTGCGATCACGACGCAAAGTCGATGCCCAGTGGAAGCTGTTTGCACTGGTGCACAACGTGCAGAAGCTGCAAGGCAGACCACTGTGAAGCAGAATCGGGATGGGCAACGCTCAGCGCCCCGTGTAGAGTCCACAGGACACCGTATCCATCGAGTATCGTCGCCGTGATGCGAATCAGTCAGCACAGGCAAAAACCAGCGGAAAACGCAGAAAGGCAACGCAAAAACTCGGCGCGCGCTGTCAACGCGCAGTTTGAGCGGGTTTTTCTACAGCCTCGTTAGGCATCGCAAATGACACCGCAAAGCGCCGCGCTGCTAGCAAAGTACAACCGATCAATGAACGAGCGCGTGTTCGAAGCGTCTCGCAAGGTAAGTCACGCTGAACTTTCCGCTGACAAGGGCGCTTTCTTTGGCTCCATCCTTGGAACGCTCAATCACATAGCTGTTGCTGACACGATCTGGCTGCACCGCTTTGCCCAGCATCCAGCCGGGTTCGCTCGACTCGCCGAGTTGTCGTCGTTCGCGGTTCCCACGTCGCTGCGGCAGACGCTAGCTTCCGACTTGGTGGGCCTTTTCACCTATCGCCAGCGCCTCGACAGCATCATCGATATTTGGGTAGCCGAACTGACGCCCGAGCACCCGGCCTCTACCCTGTCATACGCGAGCATGGCTGGTGTGAAGTCAAACAAGAACTTTGGCGCAGTCCTCCAGCACTTCTTCAACCACCAAACTCACCACCGTGGCCAAGTGTCCACGTTGCTGTTCCAGACCGGTGTAGATGTCGGTGTCACGGACCTCATCACGTTCGTCCCAAACGACGATGTCTAACCCGTCCATCGAGCCGACCCACAAAAAGCTGCGCTTTTTGCGGTCGGCTCATGTCCAACGTTAGGCAGATATGGCAGATCTAAGTTCGCTTTTGCAGCGTGGAGCAGAGGAAATCCGCCAGTATTCTGAGCCCGGCTTCGAAAGTATCTGGCTTGATCGGATAGGTGGTCGTATGGAGCGTGCAGCCACAATGTCACCAAATGTACGCGAGCGTGAGGTTAAGTCTATAGCCCACACGCTGTCCGACTCGGGGCCGCTTGGCGAGTCAGTATGTCCATCTTTCTGGCAAGTAGTTACCGGTGTCTATGAACGGAGACAACACCATGCAGTCCACACGAATGCCCGTCTTGTTCATCGGCCACGGCAGTCCGATGAACGCGATCGAGCGTAATGAGTTTCATAGCCGTTGGCAGGAGCTTGGGCGGACGCTACCCAGGCCGAAATCCATCTTGTGCATTTCCGCCCATTGGGAAACCCGTGGCGTCTGCCTGACCGCGTCCGCGAAACCGGAAACCATCCACGACTTCTACGGTTTTCCAAAATCCCTGTTCGACGTGCGCTATCGAGCGCCCGGCGATCCCGCATTAGCCGGGCGTGCGCAGGCCCTGATGAGCGCCGCAGACCCACGCCTGGACCCGGATCGAGGGCTGGATCATGGCGCATGGAGCGTCTTGCTGGCGATGTACCCGGAGGCGGATATTCCCGTCGTGCAGCTGAGTCTGGACACCACTCGGCCTGGCGCCTTTCACTATGCGCTGGCCCAGACACTACGTCCTTTGCGCGACGAAGGCGTGCTGGTGCTCGGCAGCGGCAACATCGTTCATAACCTGCGCCTGTTCGATTTTCACGATCCGGAGCCCTTGGACTGGGCCGCCCGCTTCGACGAAGAGGTCAAGCAGCGCATCGCGGCGCGGGATCACGCGGCGTTGATGTCCCATGAGACGCTGGGGAGCAGTGCCGGGCTTGCGATCCCCAGCCCGGAGCATTACTACCCGCTGCTCTACGCGCTGGCCTTGCATGACGAAGGAGAACAACTGAGCTTCTTCAACAGCAGAGTCATGAGTTCCATCTCCATGACCTCGGTTCTGATTGGCGGGCGATAGGGAAATGCGAGTACGCGCGCATCCTGCCCGCGCCGGCGTTTCGGATTTTGCAGGCCTTCGCTTATGATCGTGCAGGGATAGTCATCATCGATCCCCTGCCGTTGCCTGGAGGCTCCCATGAGTCAGAAGAACATCGAATCGGTACTGGACGAAAAGCGCGTGTTTCCGCCGAGCAAGGAATTTTCCTCGCACGCTCGTCTCAATCCCAAGCGGCTGGAAGCGCTGCACGCAGCGGCGGCAAAAGATCACACCGGCTTCTGGGCCGAGCTCGGGCGCAAGGAAATCGCCTGGCAGACGCCGTTCACCGTGGCGCTGGATGATGCCAATGCGCCGAACTATCGCTGGTTCCCCGACGGCAAACTCAACGCCTCGGCCAACTGCCTCGACCGCCACCTCGGCGCGCGCGGCGACAAGATCGCGATCCGCTTCGAGGGCGAAAAGGGCGACGTCCGCAACTGGACCTACAAGCAGTTGCACGCCGAAGTCTGCCGCCTCGCCAACGCGATGAAATCCCTGGGCATCGTCAGCGGCGACCGTATCGCCATCTACATGCCGATGGTGCCGGAAGCGGCCATCGCGATGCTCGCCTGCTCGCGCATCGGCGCGATTCACTCGGTGGTGTTCGGCGGATTCTCCGCAGCCTCGCTCAGGGACCGCATCGAGAACACCGGCGCGAAACTGGTGATTGCCGCCGACGGCGGTCATCGCGGCGGTCACATCGTCGAACTCAAAAAAGCAGTGGATGACGCCCTCGCCGCCGGCTGCGAGACCGTGGAAAAAGTCATCGTGTTCAAGCGCAGCGGCCACGACATTGGCTGGAATGCACAGCGCGATCTGTGGTGGCACGAGTTGCTCGCGGGCCAGGCCGATCACTGCGATCCGGTCTGGGTCGAGGCCGGGCACCCGCTGTTCCTGCTCTATACCTCCGGCTCCACCGGCAAACCCAAGGGCGTGCAGCATTCCACCGGCGGCTATCTGCTCGGCGTGCACGTCACCTGTCAGTGGGTGTTCGATCTGCGCGACGACGACGTGTTCTGGTGCACGGCGGACGTCGGCTGGGTCACCGGCCACAGCTACGTGGTCTACGGGCCGCTGTCGAACGGCGCCACCGTGCTGATGTACGAAGGCACGCCGACCGTACCCGACGCCGGACGCTTCTGGAAAATCTGCCAGGACCACGGCGTCACCATTTTCTACACCGCACCGACCGCGATCCGCGCGCTGATGAAAGCCGGCGACGAATGGCCGGCGAAATACGATCTCTCCAAACTGCGCCTGCTCGGCAGCGTCGGCGAGCCGATCAACCCGGAAGCCTGGATGTGGTATCACCGCGTCATCGGCCAGTCGAAACTGCCGATCGTCGATACCTGGTGGCAGACTGAAACCGGCGCGATCATGATGTCGCCGATTCCCGGCGCAACGCCGACCAAACCCGGCTCCTGCACGGTGCCCCTGCCCGGCATCGCCGCCGGCATCGCCGACGACGCCGGCAACCTCATCAACTCGCTCGACCAGGGCGGTTATCTGGTCATCAGCAAACCGTGGCCGTCGATGCTGAGCACGGTCTGGGGCGACAACGAGCGCTACATCAAAACCTACTGGGGCCAGTTCAACAACAAGTACTACGTCGCCGGCGACTCCGCGCACCGCGATGAGGACGGCTATTACTGGATCATGGGCCGCATCGACGACGTGCTCAACGTCGCCGGCCACCGTCTCGGCACCATGGAAGTCGAGAGCGCGCTGGTGTCGCACCCGCGCGTCGCCGAAGCGGCGGTGGTCGCGCGCCCGCACGAGGTCAAGGGCGAATCCGTGTTCGCCTTCGTCACCTGCAAGGGCGCGCGCCCCGAAGGCGCCGAGGCCGAGGCCCTGGCAAAGGAACTGCGCGAGCACGTCGCCAAGGAAATCGGCGCGATCGCCAAACCCGACGACATCCGCTTCGCCGACAACCTGCCCAAGACCCGCAGCGGCAAGATCATGCGCCGTCTGCTGCGCTCGATCGCCAAGGGCGAGGAGATCACGCAGGATATTTCAACGCTGGAGAATCCGGGCATCGTCGCGCAACTCGCCGGCAAGGTCTGACCCTGCACATACATTTGCGACCTCTACGACACCTCACGGTCAGCGCTCTGATGCTTGGAGCGGTGGCCGTTTTGTGTGCGGCGCCGGCGAGCGCCGATGGCCCGACTATCGAAGCCGGCTTCACTCCTGCCGGCAACGGCGTCAGTGCCGAGAAGCTGGTGCTTGGCGCCATCCGTAGCGCACGACGCTCAATCCACGTCGCCGCCTACACCTTCACCTCGAAGTCGATCGCACGCACTCTGGTCGAGGCCCGACGCCGCGGCGTTGACGTCAAGATCGTGCTGGATGATCAAATGAATTCCAAGCATTACACCGCGGCGACGTTCACCGCCAATCAAGGCATCCCGACCCGCACCAACGCGCGCTACGAGAACATGCACGACAAGTTCATGGTGATCGACGGCGATACGGTGGAGACCGGCAGCTTCAACTACAGCCATGCGGCCGCTCAGTACAACGCCGAGAACGCTCTGCTGATCCGCAACGATCCCAAGCTTGCCGCCACCTACGAGCGCGAATGGCAACGACTATGGACCGAAGGCGAGGCAATCCACCCACGTTACTGATCACCGATCTGCGATCATCGCGCAGTGGACTGGCAAAGCGTCAGATCGTCATTCCGGCAGGCTAGCCGTGACTACTGGCGCCGCGCCATGAACGCGATGCGCTCGAACAGGTGCACGTCCTGCTCGTTCTTGAGCAGCGCGCCGTAGAGCGGCGGCAGTGATTTCTTGGTGCTGCTCTCGTGCAACACGGCGGGTTCGATGTCCTCGGCCATCAGCAGCTTGAGCCAGTCGAGCAGTTCCGAGGTCGAGGGTTTTTTCTTCAGTCCTGGCAGCTCGCGCAGACCGAAGAACACTTCCATCGCCTCTTTCAGCAGATTCTTCTTCAAGCCGGGATAGTGCACGTCGACGATCTTCTGCATCGTGTCCTTGTCGGGGAATCGGATGTAGTGGAAGAAGCAGCGACGCAGAAACGCATCGGGCAGTTCCTTCTCGTTGTTGGAGGTGATGATGATCACCGGCCGGTTGCGCGCCTCGATGGTCTGGCGCGTCTCGTAGACGTAGAACGCCATCTGGTCGAGTTCGCGCAGCAGGTCG
>JBOICJ010000084.1:0-2769 GCA_050740035.1 Stenotrophobium sp.
GGCGGCCTGCATGGCGTCGGCGTGTCGGTGGTCAACGCACTGTCGCGCAAGCTCGAGGTGCGCGTCTGCCGTGGCGGCAGCGAGTATCAAATCGAATTTCATGATGGCAACAAAGCCAGCGAGCTCAAGCCGGTGGGCAGCGTCGCCAGGAACCGCAGCGGCAGCACGGTGCGGTTCTGGCCGGATGCGAAGTATTTCGATACCGCCAAATTTTCGATCCCGCGGCTCAAGCAGATCCTGCGCGCCAAGGCGGTGCTGTGTCCGAATCTGCGGGTGACGCTCGACGACCAGATCAATCACGAGCAGTCGAGCTGGCAGTACGAGAACGGGTTGCAGGATTATCTGCTGGATACGCTGAAAGGATCGGAGACCGTTCCCGCCGAGCCCTTCATCGGCAAATTTTCCGCGACGCGCGAAGAAGTCGAGTGGGCGCTGCTGTGGCTCAATAGCAGCGGCGAGGCGGTCACCGAATCCTATGTCAACCTGATTCCGACGCCGCAGGGCGGCACCCATGTCAACGGCCTGCGCACCGGGCTGACTGAAGCGCTGCGCGAGTTCTGCGAATTCCGCAACCTGCTGCCGCGCGGGCTCAAGCTGACGCCGGAAGATGTCTGGCAGGGTTGCAGCTACGTGCTGTCGACCAAGATGCAGGACCCGCAGTTCGCCGGCCAGACCAAGGAGCGCCTGTCTTCGCGCGAGTCGGCGACGTTCATCAGCGGCGTGGTGCACGATGCGTTCAGCCTCTGGCTGAACCAGCATCCGGAGATTGGCGAGCAGGTGGCGGCGCTGGTCATCGCCAACGCCAACGCGCGCATGAAGCTGGCCAAGCAGGTGGTGCGCAAGAAAATCACCAGCGGCCCGGCGTTGCCCGGCAAGCTCGCGGATTGCGTCTCCACCGATCTGTCGCGGACCGAATTGTTTCTGGTGGAAGGCGACTCCGCTGGTGGTTCCGCCAAGCAGGCGCGCGACCGCGACACCCAGGCGATCATGCCGCTGCGCGGTAAAATCCTGAATACCTGGGAGGCGGATGCCAACGAGGCGCTGGGTTCCAACGAAATCCACGACATCAGTGTCGCCATTGGCGTCGATCCGGGCAGTGCCGATATCAGCGGGCTGCGTTACGGAAAAATCTGCGTGCTGGCCGATGCCGATTCCGACGGGCTGCATATCGCGACGCTGCTGTGCGCGTTGTTTCTCAAGCACTATCGTCCGCTGGTCACGTCCGGCCACATCTATATCGCGATGCCGCCATTGTTCCGCATCGACGCCGGCAAACAGGTGTTTTATGCGCTGGATGAATCCGAGCGCGACGGCATCATCGATCGTCTGACTGTCGAGGGCAATCGCAGCAAGGTCGGCGTCACGCGCTTCAAGGGCTTGGGCGAGATGAACCCGCTGCAGTTGCGCGAAACCACGATGACGCCGGACACGCGTCGTCTGGTGCAACTGACTCTCGACGACGATGTGGCCGGCGAACCGAGTCCGGCGGACCAGATCATGGACATGCTGCTCGCAAAAAAGCGTGCCAACGACCGCAAGGACTGGCTGGAGCGCGAAGGCAACAAGGCTGAGGTTTGAACGATGAGCACTGAAGTGATGGAAACCGAGCGCCAGTCGCTGCGCGTATTCGCGGAAAAAGCCTATCTCGATTATTCGATGTACGTGGTGCTGGACCGCGCGCTGCCGCACGTTGAAGACGGCCTGAAACCAGTGCAGCGCCGCATCATCTACGCGATGTCGGAACTCGGCCTGTCGGCGCAGTCCAAGCACAAGAAATCGGCGCGATCGGTCGGCGATGTCATCGGCAAATTCCATCCGCACGGCGACACGTCTGTCTACGAAGCGATGGTGACAATGGCGCAACCGTTCTCCTACCGTTATCCGCTGATCGACGGACAGGGCAACTGGGGTTCGGCGGACGACCCCAAATCCTTCGCCGCGATGCGCTATACCGAATCGCGCCTGACCGGCTACGCGCAGACATTGCTCGCCGAAGTGGATCAGGGCACGGTGGAGTGGGCGCCGAATTTCGATGGCTCCCTGCAAGAGCCACGCCTGCTGCCGGCGCGCCTGCCCAACATTCTGGTCAACGGCACCATGGGCATCGCGGTCGGCATGTCGACCGATATCCCGCCGCACAACCTGCGCGAACTGGCGCAGGCTTGCCTGCATCTGCTCAAGCACCCCAATGCTCACGTCGAAACGCTGTGCGAATTCGTGCCGGGGCCGGATTACCCCACCGGCTGCGAAATCGTTTCGGAATCGCACGATCTGTTCAAGGTCTACCAGACCGGCACCGGCCAGATCCGTGCCCGCGCCCGCTGGGAGCGCGACGAGGATAACGGCAACATCATCGTGGTGGCGCTGCCGCATCAGGTCTCGCCGGCCAAGGTGCTGGAGCAGATTGCTGAACAGATGCGCGCCAAGAAGCTGCCGCTGGTCGAAGACCTGCGCGACGAATCGGACCATGAAAATCCGACGCGGCTGGTGATCATTCCGCGCTCGAACCGCGTCGATGCCGATGCGCTGATGGCGCACCTGTTCGCCACTACCGATCTGGAAAAGAGTTACCGCGTCAATCTCAACATGATCGGCCTGGATGGCCGCCCCAAGGTCAAGAACCTGCGCGAAATCCTGACCGAGTGGCTCGACTACCGATTCGCCACGGTGACGCGCCGCCTCAATCATCGTCTGCAGAAGGTCAATGAGCGTCTGCACATCCTCGACGCCCTGCTGATCGCCTTCCTCAATATCGATGAGGTCATCCGC
>JBOICJ010000085.1:0-2371 GCA_050740035.1 Stenotrophobium sp.
CCGCAGCACTGGCCTGCGTCGAACTGCTGGTCGATCTCGGCTTGCCGAAGTCAAACATCTGGCTGACTGATCTTGCTGGCGTGGTCTACGAAGGTCGCACCGAACTGATGGATCCGGACAAGGCGCAATACGCGCAGAAAACTGACACTCGTCCGTTCCATCGACGGTGAAAATGCGCCGCACACTCGAATTGCTGCGTGAACGTGCACCGACGCTTGAGGTCGATGGCGAAATGCACGGCGATTGTGCCCTCGATGAGAAACTGCGTCGCGGTATTTTGCCATCGACGACACTGTCGGGTGAGGCTAACCTGTTGGTGTTGCCCAACCTCGATGTCGCCAACATCACTTACAACCTGCTGAAGACCGCAGCAGGCCAGAACGTCGCGATCGGCCCGATGCTGCTCGGCGCCGGTGCACATCCTGACGCCGTTTTTTTTAAATCTAAACGTGTGTGGCGCGGGTGGCTGTGGTGAGCTGAATCACTTTCAGTTCTTGTACTTGGAAAGGTGACGTGAACGGGGCGGACTAGCGCCAAAGTGTTATGGGAATAGTTTGCGTGCAGGCCTGACAATGACGACTCACTTGCTTGTCATGTGGCCATCATGTCGGGAAAACCGTCCCTGTCGTTTGTCGCGTTCGGCAACATCGTATTGGCGATGTTCATCCTGTCGGCCTGCTCTGGTGGCGGCGCTTCGGGATCGGGTGACAGCGGCTCGCCATCATCCGGTGATACGGGTGCGACGCGCATCCTGTTTGTTGGTAACAGTTTCACGCACGGGCGCTACGCACCGATTCGGCAATACAACAGCGGTGGCTCGGCGTCGGAGGCTGGTGGTTCGGTGCTGGTTATCGACGAGAACGAAAGCGCAAGTGGTGCACGTGCTGAGGATAGCGAGCCCGGCCCTTATGGCGGCATCCCGGGATTGTTCGCTGAATTCGCGGTCGAGGCTGGGCTGAACTACGAGGTGCATATCGAGGCAATTTCGTCGGCAACGCTGCAGACGCATATCAGCGCCGCACGCGACGTGATCGTCAATACGAAGTGGGATGCGGTCGTGCTGCAGGAGCAGAGTACCAAACCGCTGCCGGCGGCGCTCGCCAATGGTGGCAACAGCAATCCGGCTGGCTTCTGCACGTCAGTGCAGACGCTCGACGACTCGATACACGATGCTGCGCCGTCCGCAGCGATCTACCTGTACGAAACCTGGCCGCGCGCCGACGGAGCCAAGGCGCTTGTGGGTGATTCGGCGCAGGCTGGCTTCGACGCGGTGTATGCCGATGCACTGGCAACGCTCGGCGATGCTTATCACGACGCGTATTACCGCGCTGCGGCGTTGGCCGCTGGGGTCCGTGCCGTTGCGCCGGTTGGCGAGGCCTGGCAACGTGCCTGGGCGCAGGGTGTCGCTGAAAGTAATCCGTACACCGGAAGCTCTGGCCTGCCGTCGCTGTGGTATGGCATCAACATCGACAATGATCCGGCGATTA
The DNA here is from genome assembly GCA_050740035.1 of Stenotrophobium sp. Lineage (GTDB taxonomy): Bacteria > Pseudomonadota > Gammaproteobacteria > Nevskiales > Nevskiaceae > Stenotrophobium. The sequence goes on from JBOICJ010000085.1 coordinate 1,488, forward strand.
GCGCACCAGATCGCTATCACCCGAGTATTTATGGCGCGTACCTGAGCGCGCTGGTGCTGTTTCAGCAGATCACTGGCACTGATGTGCAAATACTCGGCCCCGACGAGAGCGCGGCGATCGGTCTTGGAATTCCTGGAGCCGTCGCCGCACAACTACAGCAGGTGGCATCGCAGACTGTGGCGGTCGAAAGTTCAGTGCTGCGCGGCAGCACTGTCGACCCGTGTGTCACAACGCATTGAGGCCCTTTAGTCCCAAGTTTTCAGACATGTCGCCGGGGCGTACACCGGCGCCACGCGCGCCAGGGAAAATTCCGCGGGGACCTGCTGGATCGGCTGTCATTCGATGTGATTACGGTACCGCCGCTGCGTGAGCGTCGCGAGGACATCATGCTGCTGGCGCAAAAATTTGCCGAAGGCATGGCGCAGGAATTGAGGCGTGAATATTTCTCGGGGTTTTCGGCTACGGCGCAGCGCCAGATGCTGGACTATAGCTTGGCCAAGAAACGTCAGGGAATTGCGTAATGTCGTGGAACGCGTGGTCTACCGGCTGGAAAACGCGCAGCAGATTATCGATGAAATCGAATTCGATCCATTCGCGTCGTCTTACCGGCCGCGTGGTTCCGGCGGAGAATTATCTGCGCCGTGCGCAGAGCGAAGAAGTGCAGGCCGCGCAGGCTGCTGTGGCACAAACAACTATGCCGCAATTCCCATTGGATTTTGCGCAGGCAATCATCGCCCAGAAGACATGGCTGGTACGCGTGGCGCTGGAGAGGCCCGTTTCAACCAGAAGAAGGCTGCCGAGTTGTTGTCGTTGACCTACCACCAGTTCAGGGGGCTGCTGCGCAAGTACGATTTACTGAAATCGGAGGCTGTCTAGGCTGAAAC
>JBOICJ010000086.1:0-12554 GCA_050740035.1 Stenotrophobium sp.
TCCGCCCGACGCTGAGCTACGGCGACTTCCAGAACATCGACGTGGTGGTCGAGGCGGTGGTCGAGAACCCCAAGGTCAAGAAGAGCGTGCTGGCCGAGGTCGAGGGCGTGGTCAAGCCCGGCACCATCATCGCGTCGAACACCTCATCGATCTCCATCGACGAGCTGGCAACCGCGATGAAGCGCCCCGAGGATTTCCTTGGCATGCACTTCTTCAATCCGGTGCATAAGATGCCGCTGGTCGAGGTGATTCGCGGCAAGAAGAGCTCGCCGGAAGCCATTGCAACGATCGTGGCCTACGCCACCAAGATGGGCAAGACTGCGATCGTGGTGAACAACTGCCCGGGCTTCCTGGTCAACCGCATCCTGTTTCCGTATTTCGGCGGCAATCTCGCGCTGCTGCGCGACGGCGCCGATTTCGCCAAGGTCGACAAGGTGATGGAGACCTTCGGCTGGCCGATGGGTCCGGCGTACTTGCAGGACGTGGTCGGCATGGATACCTCGCATCACGTCGGCGACGTGCTGGCCGAGGGCTATCCGGATCGCATGAACAAATCCTTCCGCACTGCGCTGGATGTGATGTACGAGAACAAGCGTTTCGGCCAGAAGAACGGCGTCGGCTTCTACAAGTACAGCACCGATCCCAAGGGCAAGCCGAAGAAGGACGTCGATCCGGCCAGCTACGAGCTGCTCAAGTCGGTGCAGCCCAACGGCACCAAGGATTTCAGCGACGAGGAAATCATCGACCGCCACATGCTGCCGATGATCATCGAGACCGCGCGCTGCCTGGAAGACGGGATCGTCGAAACCGCGCAGGAAGCCGACATGGGCCTGATTCTCGGCGTCGGCTTCCCGCCGTTCCGCGGCGGCGCGATGAAGTATGCCGACACCGTCGGTCTCAAGACCATCATCGAAAAATGCGCCAAGTACGCCAGCCTCGGCAAGCTCTACGAGCCGACCGCGCGCATGAAGGAAATGGCCGCCAAGGGCGAAACCTACTACGCGAAGTAAACGCTCGCCCGATCACGTATTTGGAGATTCAAGCAATGACTACAGAAGTCGTTATCGTTGATGCCGTTCGCAGTCCGATGGGCCGCTCGAAGGGCGGTGCGTTCCGTAATGTCCGCGCCGAAGACCTTTCGGCGCACCTGGTGAAAGCCATCCTCAAGCGCAACGAGGCGGTGAAGCCCGCCGAGGTTGAAGACGTGATCTGGGGCTGCGTGCAGCAGACCCTGGAACAAGGCTTCAATATTTCCCGCAATATCCTGCTGCTGGCCGGATTGCCGCAATCGGTTCCGGGGCAGACGGTTAATCGCCTGTGCGGTTCGTCGATGACTGCCATTCACAGCGCCGTCAACGCCATCATTGCCGGCATCGGTGACACCTATATTTGTGGCGGCGTCGAGCATATGGGCCATGTGCCGATGACCTACAACTTTGACGGTGATCCGAGCATGGCGCTGGTCGTGGCCAAGGCGGCGGCGAGCATGGGTCTGACCGCGGAGATGGTGACGCAGGTCTACAACGTCAATCGTCAGCAGCAGGACGAGTTTGCATTGACCTCGCACCAGCGCGCCTACAAAGCTTGGAAAGACGGTCACTTCAAAAACGAGATGGTTCCGGTCGAAGGTCACGACAAGGACGGTATGCCGATCCTGATCGATTACGACGAGGTCGTGCGCCCGGATGCTAATCTCGAAGATCTGCTCAAGCTTAAGCCGGTCTTCAATCCCAAAGGCTCAGTGACCGCGGGCAACAGTTCGGCGCTATCCGATGGCGCCTGCTGTCTGCTGGTGATGAGTCACGACAAGGCCAAGTCGCTGGGCCTCAAGCCGCTGGCAAAAATCCGTGCCACCGCCTCGGCGGGTTGTAACCCATCGATCATGGGTATGGGCCCGGTGGCAGCGACGCAGAAGGTGCTCAAGCGCGCCGGTCTGGACCTCAAGGACATCGAGTATTTCGAGCTCAATGAAGCCTTTGCGGCGCAGTCGCTGGCGGTGATCAAGGAACTCAAGCTGACCGATCGCATGGACCGCATCAACATCAAGGGCGGTGCGATCTCGCTGGGCCATCCGCTGGGTTGTTCCGGCGGGCGCATCACCGGCGCGCTGGCACACATCATGCAGGAAAAGAACGCGCAGTTTGGCGTGTCCACCATGTGCATCGGCATGGGCCAGGGCGTGGCCACGGTGCTGGAGCGCGTCAACTAAATTGCGCGATGCGGGTGTGAATCAAAAGGCCGGGTAATCCCCGGCCTTTTTTGTGCGCCGGGCCCGTGCGGAAATGCTTAGCGCGCGGCGCCGCCCAGGGTGCGCGGACCGATGCGGATGACCTGCGGCGGTGGTTGCAGGTTGTGGATGCCGCCGAGGAACAGGCGCGTGACGAATCCGGCCAGATCGGCCGGCTCGCGCTGCGGCTGCTCGGCCAGCAGACGCGCCAGCTCATAGCCGGCGCCGTAGGCGATGGCGGTCAGGGTATCGACGTCCATATCCGGCAGGATGCCGCGCCCGATTGCGGCGTCGATATCGTCGTTGAGCGAGTGCATGATCAGCCCGAAGATATTGTCCTGATAGAACACGCGGACGACCGATTCGTTGCGGAACATCAAGGCGAAAAAGGAGGGGTCGTTGCGGACTTCCTCGAAAATTCCCAGATAGGCCTGGTAGAAGAAATCTTCGACGGACTGTGCGTTCTGGCGGGCTGCGTGGATGCGCTCGTGAACGGTGCCCAGGCGCGACTCGACCAGCGCCCGGAACACCGATTCCTTGTCCGGGAAATAATTGTAGAAAGTGCCGGCGGCGAGGCCGCTCTTGCGGATGATGTCGCGGATGGTGATGACGTCGTAGCCGATGTCGACGAAAGCATCGTGGGCGGCATTGAGTATCGCGGCCTCGTTGGCCTGCTTGTTGAGTTGCCGTTTTCCGGGGATGATCGTCATGTCGGAATTATGTCGCGTTCATCCGGCAGCGTACCGGGGAGGGGGCTTGAAGGCGTGTGGCGAAGACTGCGGCACCGTGACCTGAAATAACAATTCATTGGCTGTAATCCACATTCCAAAATGATGACGCATGCGTCATTATTCGACAAGTCACAGGGCGAAGATCAAGAGGAGTCAGCATGCGCGACACAGAAAATACTCGCGTCAAAGTCGCGATCATCGGTGCCGGATTTGGCGGCATCGGCATGGCCTATTCGCTGCGCCAGGCGGGCATCGACGACATCGCCATCCTGGAAAAATCCAGCGATCTGGGCGGCACCTGGCGCGAGAACACCTACCCGGGATGCGGCTGCGACGTGCCTTCGCATTTCTACTCGTACTCGTTCGAGCCGCACTACCCGTGGGCCTGGCGTTATGGCAGGCAGAGCGAAATCCTGGCGTATCAGCATCATGTCGCGCGCAAGTACGACCTCGAACGGCATATCCGCTACGGCTGCGAGGTGCAGAGTGCGGATTACGACGAGACGCGCGCGCTGTGGTTGCTCAAGCTCAAGGATGGCAGCCACGTCGAGGCAGAGAGCGTGGTCAGCGCCGTCGGCCAGTTGCACCAGCCGGCGTATCCGAAGATTCCCGGGCGCGAGCGTTTCCGCGGCAAGACCTTTCATTCGTCGCACTGGGATCACGCCTACGAACTCGAAGGCAAGTCGGTCGCGGTGATCGGCACTGGCGCCAGCGCCGTGCAGTTCCTGCCGCAGATCGCGCCACGCGTGAAAACGCTGAAGCTGTTTCAGCGCTCGCCCGGCTGGACTTTCCCGAAAGTCGAGAAGCAATTCTCGCGCTTCGAGCGCTGGCTGCTGGATACTTTCCACTTCGTTCACGACCTCGATCGTCTGCGCGTTTTTATCATTTGCGAAATTCTGGCGGCGGCGTACAACGGTAATCGCGTGCTGGCTCGGCTGGTGACGGCCATCTCGAAGCTACAGATGCGCTGGCAGGTGCGCGACCCGGCGCTGCGCCGCAAGTTGTGGCCGGATTTCCCGATCGGCTGCAAGCGCATCCTGCTGACCAACCACTGGCTGCCGGCGCTGGTGCGGCCGAACGTCGAAGTGGTCGACGACGGCATCGCCGAGATCACCGAAACCGGCGTGCGCACCGCCGATGGCAGGCTGCGCGAGGTGGACGCCATCATCTACGGCACTGGTTTTGCGGCGACGCAGTTCCTGACGCCGATGATCGTGCGCGGCCGTGGGGGGCGCGATCTGCATGAACTCTGGGCGCGCGGCGCTACGGCCTATCTCGGCATGGCGGTGGCGGGCTTTCCGAATTTCTTCGTGCTGTACGGACCCAACACCAACGTCGGCTCCGGTTCGATCATCTTCATGCTGGAACGGCAGCAGAACTACATCGTCCGATTGATGCAGCAGCGCGAGCGCCGCGACTGGCGCAGCATCGAGGTCACCGAAGGCGCGCAAGCCGCCTACGGAGAGGAAATGCGCACGCGCAGCGCCGGCACCACCTATACCGGCGATTGTCAGAGCTGGTACAAGACTGCGGACGGCATCAACACCAACAACTGGGTCGGCTCCATGACCGAATTTCGCCGCCGCACCGCGGTGCCGCTGATGACGGATTTCTGTGGCGAACCGGCGCAGGCCGCGCAGGAGTTGGCGGCGTGAAGACAAGCATAAAAATCGAAGGGAACCCGGATGAAACGTAAACCGCTGGAATCCGAGATGGAGATGTTCCGCGACTCGGCGCGCAAGTTTTTCCAGCAGGAAATCCGTCCGCACGGCGAGCGCTGGCGCGAGGCGCATATCATCGACCGTGAGGCGTACAAGAAGGCGGGTGACATGGGCCTGCTGTGCATGTGGGCCGATGAGAAATACGGCGGCCAGGGCATCAGGGATTTCCGCTACGAGCAGATACTGATCGAGGAGAACGCCTTCTACGGCGACTCCGGCTTTTTCATCACGCTGCACAGCCGGCTGGTGGCACCCTACATCGGCCACTTCGGCACCGAGGAGCAGAAGCAGCGACTGCTGCCGTCATTCATCAGCGGCGAAAAAATCCTCGCCATCGCCATGACCGAGCCGGATGCCGGTTCCGATCTCGCCGGCATGAAATCGCGCGCGATCGACAAAGGCGATCACTGGCTGCTCAACGGCTCCAAGACCTACATCTCCAACGGCATCAACGCCGATGTCGTGATCGTCGCGGCGAAGACGCACGCCGACAACCCGCACGGCGTGACGTTGTTCATCGTCGAGCGCGGCATGGAGGGCTTCGAGCGCGGGCGCAATCTGAAGAAAATGGGTATGCAGTCGCAGGATACCGCCGAGCTGTTCTTCCGCGACGTGAAGATTCCCAAGGCCAACGTGCTCGGCAAGGTCGATGGTGGTTTTTATCACTTGATGCAAGGCCTGGCGGAAGAACGCCTGATCGGCGCCTGCGGCAACATCGCCGCCGCGCGCTGTGCGCTGGAGGTCACTCGGGAGTTCGTGCGCCAGCGCAAGGTCTTCGGCAAGCCGTTGTCGAAGATGCAGAACACGCGCTTCAAGCTGGCGGCGCTGGATACCGAGATCGACATCGCGCAGGTTTATGTCGATCGCTGCGTCGAGATGCACAACGATGGCAAGCTCAGTCCCGATGACGCGGCGCGCGCCAAGCTCTACACCAGCGAAGTCAATGGCCGCATGGTGGATGAAGGCGTGCAGTTGCACGGCGGCGCCGGCTACATGGATGAATATCCGATCTGCCGCATGTACCAGGACGAACGCATCCACCGCATCCTCGCTGGCACTTCCGAGATCATGAAGGAAATCATTGCCCGCTCCACACTCGACTGACAGAAAATCAAAATGAATCCGCAAAACATTCTTTACACCAGCGACGCCGGCGTCGCTACGATCCGCCTCAATCGCCCGCAGGCGCTCAATGCCATGACGCCGGAGCTGATGTCCGAACTCAGCGCCGCGCTGGACCAGGCCGCTACCGATGCGGCGGTCCGCGCCATCATCCTCACCGGCGAGGGCCGCGGCTTCTGCTCTGGCGCCGACCTGGCTGCGACCCAGTCGAAGCCGCCGCTGGACGCTGAGGGCAAGCTCGATCTGGGCCTGCTACTGGAAACCCACTACAACCCGCTGGTGCTGAAAATGCGCGCGATGCCCAAGCCGATCATCGCCGCGGTCAACGGTATGGCCGCCGGTGCCGGTGCCTCGCTGGCGCTGATGGCGGATCTGACGGTTGCGGCGCGCTCGTCGTATTTCTTGCAGGCCTTCGTCAACATCGGTTTGATCCCGGACGCTGGCGGCACCTGGTTCCTGCCGCGCAGCATCGGCGCGCAACGCGCCATGGGGCTGGCCCTGCTCGGCGAAAAGCTGCCGGCCGAGCAGGCCAAAGCCTGGGGATTGATCTGGGACGTGGTCGATGATGCCGAGTTGCTATCGACGGTGAACGCGCTGGCGCAGCGTCTGGCTGCCGGGCCCGGCGTGGCTATTGCCAGAATCAAGCGCAGCATCTATGCGGCGGCCGACAACGAACTCGCCGATCAGTTGGATATCGAGCGCGATCTGCAACGCGACTGCGGGCGGTCGCAGGATTTCATGGAAGGGGTGCTGGCCTTCGTGCAAAAACGCAAGGCCAGCTTCAAGGGCCGCTGAAAGTTTGCGTGCGGTCACCCGCTCAGCCGTTCCGGCACGAATCGTCGGGGCGCTGCGCCGGATATCAGGTTGAGAGTACCTGAGCGGTTGTTTTGAATCGCCGGCGTTCATAACAGCTTGATAACCATGTCGACCAGCGTGCGCGTCAACCGTTCGCGCGACAGGTGCGTCGGGCGATAAAGCACGGTTTGCAGGATCGCCGCCCAGCACATGTTCATCAGCAGGTAGGTGTCGGCTTCGGGATCGTCGAAGCGCAGCACGCGTTCGCTTTTGCGGCGCCCTTCCTGGGCGATGTGTTGCAGGGTCTCCGAGAGGTTGCGTGCCTCGGCGATGTTCCAGAAGAACGGCACCTCGCGCATCGCCACGCGCAGCAGTCCGCTGCGTTTGTCCAGCGACTCCATCATGCCGCGCATCCAGTGATCGATGCCGCCGCGCGGCTGATCCGGCAATGCCAGCGCGACGCGCATGCTGGCTGCGACTTCGTCGGCGATCTGGCTCAGTTCGCGCGCCAGCATCGCGGCGATGATCGATTGCTTGTTGGGAAAATATTCGTAGAGCGAACCGATGCTGACGCCCGCCGCCTCGGCGACGTGGTTGGTGGTGACACCGACATAGCCGTCGCGCGCCAGTATCTGAGCGGTGGCATCGAGTATCGCCGCGACGGTGGCCCTGGCGCGCGGCTGCGTCGGCTGTTTTTTAGGCACTAAATCATGTGGATAAGACATGCTGCTGGCCAGTGGCGCCGGGTGGTTTGAATCCGAGTATACCTGAGCATTTACTCGGATTAAGCTGATGCCTCGTTTTGCGACGGTGACCAGGGCCCGCGCAAACCTGAAGGCTGGAGCACTTCATCGTGCAGGGAGGGGAAAAATGCGACCGATCCACGGCTGGATTTGCCTGCTGGCGTCGGCACTACTGGGCGCCTGCGGCAGCTACACCTTGCCGACGCAGACTGGCACGGGCAGCACCGGCAGCAGCAGTGGCGAGAGCGTCACGCCCGCCGCCTCGGTGCAGGAGTTTTTCGGCAAGGATACGCAGGTTGGTCTCGGCTTCTGCCGCACCTGTCATGTGCCCGGCGGCGTTGCCGATACGCCCGGCACCAGCAGCGCCAACCAGGGCAACCTGTTCCTGCTGTCGAACGATCCGAGCCAGGACTACAACAACCTACAGACCGCGTGGATCAATCTGGGCAAAGGCGTCACCACCAACAAACTGCTGACCAATCCCTCTGATCCCGCGCAGGGCCACAGTGGCGGCCAGCCGTGGCCGGTAGGCAGCGCCGCCTACATTGCGATGAAGACCGTGCTGGGCTGCTGGGACAATCCAGCCAGTTGCACGGACTTGCTGGCATCTGCCGCGGGCAACGTGCCGGTGGTGACGCAGTGGCCGTTGCTGGGCAGCGCCCACGGCGGTCATGCCTGGTTCGATTTCTGCGCAGGCAAGGCCGACGACACAGCATTGCCGCCCGATCCCCGCAGCCTGGTGCAGCCGGGCGTCAACGCCGGCAAGGCGGTGTACTACAACGCGTTCTGGAAGAACTGCCACGCCGATCCGGCGAAGGTCGGTGAGCCTGCGGCGGCAAAAACCTGTGGTGAGCTGCGTGACTTGACCGCGCAAGGGCGCATCGTCATCGCAGGCAATGGCGCCGTGGGAACGGGCTGGTTTTTCGGTGGTGATGGGCCCACCGGCAATCTCACCGCTGCGGAATACAACACGCTCTGGCAGAGCTGGGGTCTTTCCTCGCGTCCCGATAACTTCGATCAGCTGGTGGCCGAGCGCTATGGCATGGGTCTGAGCACGACGGCGCGCAATCCTTATCCCTTGCCGGGTGAAGATCCCAACGCCAGCAACGGCGGTAGCGGCCAGCTGCCCACGGGGCTGACGCAGTTGCGCGATGCCAACGGCAAGTGGAACGGCAATCTTGGTTTTACCTGCAACGTCTGTCACAGCGGCCAGGTGGGCACGCCAGCGGATGGACCCGGGCTGGGCGCGATGTATGGCAACGACAACAGCCTCAGCGAATTCGGACAGATGGCGGTGGACCTTGGCGGCAGCATTGCTTCGCCATCAACGCCGATTCCGCTGCCCATCGTCGTCGGCAAGACGCGCGGTACCAACAACGCGCTGGCGCTGCAACTGATCGTGCTTCTGGTGGCGCAGGACATCCGGCCGCTCGATCCCAATTTCCTTGGGTTCATGGCGCTCACACCCAATGGCGGATCGCTCGATGTCCCGGCATGGTGGAACATGGGTCACCGTCCGGTGAAGTTCATGGACGGCTTTTTAGCGATGGATGCGCTGCGTTCCGATCTCGGTTTCTATGTGCCGGGACCCGGCCCCGGCGGCTTCGACTGGGTGAAGCAGCACGTGCGCGCCAGCGATGCCTGGCTGATGTCGTTGAAATCCCCGAGCTGGCCGTACGGATATTGTTCCAACGCCGACGGCAGCGCCGCGGCGGGGGACAATCCTGCCTGTATCGACATGCCGCTGGCAGAGCAGGGCGCGGTGCTGTTCCACAGCAAGAATCTGTGGGCGGACGGCTTGAACAATCCCGCGCCGAAGCCCGCCGGCGGCAATGGTTCTTGCGCAAGCTGCCACGGCGCCTACTCGCCGCGCTACGTCAACGACCCGGCCTATCTCGACACGCCGGCGCTGGAAGGCGTGGCGAGCTATATCGTGCCGCGCGATCTCATTGGTACCGATGTCGCGCGCGTCGACAGCGACAGCGAGGCCTCCGAGCAGTATGGCAAGCAGGATTTCTTCGCTTATCCGGAAACGCTAAACAGCGATCCGAATCTGGATTGCAGTACACAGAACCGTGCCGAAATCCGTCAAGGCCGCGCACCCGGTTATCTAGCGCCGCCGCTGTACGGCGTCTGGGCGAGCGCACCGTATTTCCACAACGGCTCCGTGCCCAACGTCTGGGAAGTGCTCAAACCTTCGGACCGCAAGCCTATCTGGCGCCGCGTCTCCACACCGGCGCGCCTCGATCAGCTCGGCAAGGTGGTGATGGGCTACGACACCAATTTACAGCGCGCCTACGATACCGGGAAGCTGGGTTGGAAATATGACGCGTTGGCCTGCGGCGCACCGGGTACGACGCCTTATCTGGACTGCGATCCTTCGGATCAACAGGCCGATCCAACCTTGGCCCAGACGCTCGACATCCTCAATTCCAGCAATCCCTTCTTCTGGTATCTCGGGCTGCAGGTCAACAGCAACCAGCAACTCGAGAACCGCAAGATCTACAACACGCACATGTATGGTCAGGGCAACGGCGGCCATGAATTCACGTCCGTGCTGACCGACCAGGAGCGCAAAGCCATCATCGAGTATCTGAAGACCTTGTGAGGGTCGCCACAAACGAAACAGCCGCCAGTGTTGGCGGCTGTTTCAGTAGCGCGGCGGTCAGCTGAATTTGGAGAAATCCGGCTTGCGCTTTTGCATGAAGGCGGACATCGCCTCACGGGCTTCGGGTTTGCCCAGCATCGGCATGAAGTAGCCGGCTTCGTGCGGTATCGCTTCGAGCACCGTCTCGTGACTCCAGCGGCGCAGCAGCATCTTGGCGGTGCGCAGTGCCTGCGGCGGCTGTGCCGCGAGACGCTGCGCGCGATTGAGTGCGCGGGCATGGCACTCAGCATCGGGCAATACTTCGTTCACCAGTCCATAGGCCAGCGCTTTGTCGACATCGAAGGCTTCGCCCAGCAGCACCAGCTCGGCGGCGCGCGCATAGCCCATGAGGCGCGGCATCAGGTAGCTGGACGCCAGTTCCGGACAGATGCCGATATTGACGAACGGCATCTGGAAACGCGCGCTCTGTCCGGCATAGACCAGATCGCAGTGCAGCAGCATGGTGGTGCCGACGCCGATGGCGACGCCGTTGACCGCCGCGACCAGCGGTTTCGGAAACGTGGCGATGGCGCGCATGAACTGTGCCACCGGTGCGTCCGGGTCCAGTGGCGGGTTCTGCAGGAAATCCTGCAGGTCGTTGCCACTGGTGAAGCAGTCGGGGGTGCCACTGATGACGGCAACGCGCACGCTGCCGTCTGCGGCGCCGGCGCTCAGCGCGTCGGCGATCGCCTGATACATCGCGCCGGTCAGCGCATTTTTTTTGTCCGGGCGATTGAAGCGGATATCGAGGATGCCGTCCTTGATTTCGGTGGTGACGTGCGACATGCGAACTCCAAGATGTAAATGATTGTTCAGTCGTGGGCGACGCGCAGCATCAGCTTGCCGAAATTCTCGCCGCTGAACAGCTTGAGCAGGGTTTCGGGAAAAGTCTCGATGCCGTCGACGATATCCTCGCGCGATTTCAGTTTGCCTTGCGCCATCCACTGGCCCATTTGCTGCGCAGCCTCGCCATAGCGTTTGACGTTGTCGAACACGACGATGCCTTCCATGCGTGCGCGGTTGACCAGCAGTGACAGGTAGTTGCTCGGGCCTTTGACCGGCGTGGTGTTGTTGTACTGCGAGATCGCGCCGCAGATGACGATGCGCGCCTTCATGCGGATCTGCGTCAGCACCGCGTCGAGAATCTCGCCGCCGACATTGTCGAAATACACATCGACGCCCTGCGGGCAATGCTGGCGCAGTTCCTTCTTGAGATCGCCGGACTTGTAGTCGATGCAACTGTCGAAGCCGAACTCCCTGACCACAGCGTCGCACTTGTCTTTGCCGCCGGCGATGCCGACGACCTTGCAGCCCTTGAGCTTGGCGATCTGTCCAACGACCTGGCCGACCGCGCCGGCGGCGCCGGAGACCACCACGGTTTCGCCTTCCTTCGGCGCGCCGGTGTCGAGCAGGCCGAAGTAGGCGGTCATACCCGGCATGCCGAGCACGCCGAGGTATTTCGGCAGCGGCGCCAGTTTCGGATCGACCTTGTGCAGGTCCTTGCCATCGCTCACGGCATAGGTCTGCACGCCCTGCGAGCCGGCGACGTGATCGCCGGCCTTGAAATGCGGACTCTTCGAGGAGACGACCTTGCCGAGCGTGCCGGCGCGCATCACTTCGCCGATTTCTACCGGACGAATATAGGACTTGCCCTCGTTCATCCAGCCGCGCATCGCGGGGTCCAGCGAGATGTACAGGATCTGCACCAGCAATTCGCCGTCGCGCAGTTCCGGTACGGGCACTTCCGCGTAGGCGAAGTCGCTGCGTTTGACCATGCCCTGCGGACGGGCGGCGAGGGTGAACTGCTTGTTGATCGGTGTCATGACGCTCTCCAGTTCAGAGCCCGACAGCGGCTCGGTTGCCGTTAAGAAACCTTCAGAACAGATCGGCCTTCTCGGGCGCGTCGGTTGCGACGGCCGTGCGCGAGGCAATCCACTCGCCGGTGATCATCTGCGCGTAGCTCATGCCGGGGCCGACCATCGGGTAGACCGAGGCCATCGGGTCGATGACCACCTCGAGAAACGCCGGACCCTTGAAGTTCACGAACTCCCCGATCACGCGATCGAGATCGGCCTTGCGCTCGACGCGCGCGGCGAATTCGTAACCGTCGGCCTGCGCCGCCTTGATGAAATCCTTGCGATGCAGCGACTTGTCGCTGCCGGAGTAGCGGCTCTCGAAGAACAAGCGCTGCCACTGCTTGACCATGCCGTCGCCGTTGTTGTTCAGCACCACGATCTTCACCGGCAGGTTGTAGGTGGTGACCGTTTCCAGTTCGCCGAAGTTCATGCGGATGCTGGCGTCGCCGTCGATGTCGATGACGATCTTGCCGGGCTGTGCAAACGCGGCGCCGATCGCCGCCGGCAGGCCGAAGCCCATGGTGCCCATCGAGCCGGAAGTCAGCCACAGGCGTGGTTCGCAGAAATCGAAATACTGCGCCGCCCACATCTGGTGCTGGCCGACGCCGGTGGCGACGATGGCCGCACCCCGGGTGATCTTGTTGATCGCCTCGATCACCGCATGCGGCTGGATCGCCACGCTGTCGCGGTCGTAGTTCATCGCGTGCTTCTG
>JBOICJ010000087.1:0-7012 GCA_050740035.1 Stenotrophobium sp.
CGCTGCGCGCCACCATAGAGCGCCTCGATAAAAAATGAGATTGCGCTTCTGCCTGGCCGCCGCCGCGCTCCTGCTGCTGGCGGCCTGCGCCAGCCTGCCACGGGGCACGCCTGAAAGCAGCGCGATCGGCGCCAGCCGCAGCGTCGCGCTGCGTGCGCAACTGCAACGGATCGACGCGTTCGCCGTGCAGGGCCGCATCGCCGGCGGCGCGCTCGGCATCAAGGGCGATGTGCACTGGCAGCAGAACGCCGACGACAGTTTCAGCCTGCGCATTTCCGGGCCGTTCGGCATGGGCGCGTCGAGCATCAGCGGCACGCCGCAGCAAGTTGTCGTGCGCAGCGGCGACGGCAAAACCCAGGTCACCGACCCGCAGGTGTGGCTGCAACAGAATCTCGGCTGGACCCTGCCGATCGCGCGACTGCGGTACTGGGTGCTCGGCCTGCCGGCGGCGGACAGCCCGGTCGAGCAATCCAGCTACAACGCCGACGGCACGCTAGCCAGTTTGCAGCAGGACGGCTGGCAGCTGGAGTACGGTGAATACCTCAGCGTCGACGGCACCCCCCTGCCGCGCAAACTGCAACTCAGCCACGCTGACGCCACGTTCCGCGTCGTCATCGATGGCTGGAGCGGCCTGCCCGGAACCTGAAACTCCGCAGCCTTTCATTTAATTTCCATCGGCATGACTCAGATCAATCCGCCAAATTCATCAAGCTCGTATGCCAACGCCTTCGCCTGGCCGGCGCCGGCCAAGCTCAACCTGTTCCTGCACGTCACCGGCCGCCGCAGCAACGGCTACCACACGCTGCAGACGCTGTTCCAGATCGTCGATTTCTGCGACCGGCTCTACTTCACGCCGCGCGGCGACGGCCTGATCCGGCGCAGTGGCGGAGCTGTCGATATCCCCGAGGACGCGGATCTGTCCGTCCGCGCGGCGCAGCTGCTCAAGCAGGCCAGCGGCTGCGACCTGGGCGCGGACATCCGCATCGAAAAAAACATTCCGCTCGGCGCCGGCCTCGGCGGCGGCTCATCCAACGCCGCCACCACGCTGGTGGCGCTGAATCATCTGTGGAACCTCGGCTTCGCGCCCGATCAACTGACCCGCCTGGGCCTGCAACTGGGCGCCGACGTGCCGGTGTTCGTGCGCGGCCGCACCGCTTGGGCCGAGGGCGTCGGCGAGCAGTTGCGCGCGCTGCCCGACTTTCCCCAGGACTGGTTCCTGGTCGTCACGCCCGAGGTGCAGGTCAGCACCGGCGACATCTTCAATGCGCCGGAACTGCGCCGCGATGCGCCGCCGGTCACGCTCGAGGACTTCAATGCGGGCCGGACGCAAAACGACTGCGAAGCCGTCACCTGCGCCCGCTACCCGCAGGTGCGCGAAGCCCTGAGCGCCCTGCGCAGACTGGGGCCGGCCGCCATGTCCGGCACCGGCGCCTCGGTGTTCCTGAACTGCACCAGTCGCGAGGCGGCGGAGCAGGCCCGGCAGGCCTTGCCCGCGAACTGGCGAACGTTTATCGCACAAGGGCTGAATCAATCGCCGCTCACAGGTATAATCCGCGCCGCATGAACGCGCCGCCGCAGGGCGGTGCGCGCAGGACAAGAAATTGGGGCGTCGCCAAGCGGTAAGGCAACGGGTTTTGATCCCGTCATTCGGTGGTTCGAATCCATCCGCCCCAGCCATTTTTGAGCTAGGGCAACGCTGAATAAGCGTCGCGAGCGAAGGCAGGTCGCGTGAGGCCGAGCGCAGCAGCTGATTCAGTGTTGTCTTAGATGCACAGGGAGTCTGGCCCACGCCAGACAGCAGTCACAGTCACGTCACCGCCACAGGGACCGCGCAGTCATGGCCGATTCCAAGTTGATGCTCTTTTCCGGCAACGCCAACCCCAAGCTGGCGCAGGATATTGCCAGCTACCTGCGGATAAGTCTCGGCGAAGCGCTGGTCGGCCGCTTCTCCGATGGTGAAGTCCAGGTCGAAATCATGGAGAACGCGCGCGGCCGCGATGCCTTCGTGATCCAGCCGACCTGCGCACCGACCAACGACAACGTGATGGAACTGGTGATGATGCTCGACGCGCTGCAGCGCGCGTCGGCGGCGCGCATCACGGCGGTGATTCCCTACTTCGGTTATGCGCGCCAGGACCGCCGCCCGCGTTCGGCGCGCGTGCCGATCTCGGCCCGCGTCGTCGCGCAGATGATCTCGCACGCCGGCGCCGATCGCGTGCTGACCGTCGACCTGCACTCCGACCAGATCCAGGGCTTCTTCGACTGTCCGGTCGACAACGTCTACAGCTCGCCGGTACTGCTGGGCAATATCTGGCGGCAGAACTACAAGAACCTGATCGTGGTGTCGCCGGACGTCGGCGGCGTGGTGCGCGCGCGTGCCATCGCCAAGCGGCTCGACGATGCCGACCTGGCGATCATCGACAAACGTCGCCCGAAGGCCACCGAATCCAAGGTGATGAACATCATCGGCGACGTCGCCGGCAAGGTCTGCGTGCTGGTTGACGACATGGTCGATACCGCCGGCACCTTGTGCAAGGCCGCGGACGCGCTCAAGGATGCCGGCGCGGTGCACGTCGTCGCCTACATCACGCACGCGGTGCTGTCGGGGCCGGCGGTGGCCAACATCACCAATTCCCAGCTCGACGAAATGGTCGTCACCGACACCATCCCGCTGTCGCAGGCCGCCGCCAACTGCCCGAAGATCCGCCAGGTCTCGATCGGCAACCTGCTGGCCGAAACCATCCGCCGCATCAGTGCCGAAGAATCGGTCAGCTCGCTGTACATGGATTGAGAACAGTCACCCGCTGTGCCGCTTTTGCATTGAAAGTTTGTTTTATTTTATTATATTATAATAAATATATTAAATAATTTATAACAATATTTCTTCGATATGCCGGAGAGCGGGTGCCGCTTTCCACGGCGGCTAGGCCTGTTTCCACACTTTCGGGTAGAATCCGCGCCCCCGTATCTGGTCGCGGATGCGGGCCATTCCGTTTTTGGAGATTTCAATGAAACAAGCATTTGTCGTAAACGCCGTGACACGTACGGCGAAGGGCACTGGTGCGAGCCGCCGCCTGCGTCGTGAAGGCAAACTCCCCGCCATCGTCTACGGCGGCAAGGGTGAGGCCACACCCATCGCGGTGGATCACAATGAACTGTGGAATCACCTCAAGACCGAGGCCTTTTACTCCCACATCCTCTCGCTCAATCTGGACGGCAAGTCCCAGCAGGTCGTGCTCAAGGATCTGCTGCGTCATCCGGTGAACGACACCATCATGCACATGGACCTGCAGCGCGTGCTGGCCGACGTGATGCTGCGCATGCATGTACCGCTGCATTTCTCGGGCGGCGACATCGCCCCCGGCGTCAAGACCGGCGGCGGCATCGTCGAACATCAGATCATCCAGGTTGAAGTCGAGTGCCTGCCGAAGGACCTGCCGGAATTCATCGCGGTCGATTTGTCGGCGCTCGACGTCAACGAGGCCGTGCATCTGTCGCAGTTGCCGCTGCCTGCGGGCGTGACGCTGGTGCAGCTCAAGCACGACAACGACCAGTCGGTCGCCGTCATCCATCTGCCGCGCGCAGCCGTGGAAGAAACGCCGGCAGAAACCGAAGCGCCGGCCAGCGCCGAAGTGCCGAGCACGGCGCAGAAGGCTCCTGCTGAAGCCGCCGCTGCCGACGCCGCCGCTGCCGCCAAGAAGGACAAGGACGCGAAGAAGAAGTAATCGGGTCCGACGCACACGGCCCCGTCCGCCTGCGCAAGTGGCCGGACGGGGTTTTCATTTCAGGGGACGCCATGACCCATGCCATCGTCGGCCTCGGCAACCCGGGGAGCGAATACGCACGCACGCGCCACAACGCCGGCTTCTGGTTTGTCGATCAGCTGGCCGCAGCACAGCGCGTTGCATTTCGTGTCGAGTCGCGATTCAAGGGTGAACTTGCGCGTATCCGCATCGGCGACGCCGAGGTGCTGCTGCTCAAACCCGCGACGTTCATGAACCTCAGCGGCGAATCGGTGCAGAAGCTGGCGCAGTTCTACAAGATCGTGCCCGGCGACATCCTCATCGCCCACGATGAACTGGACCTGCCCGCCGGTACCGTGCGGCTCAAGCTCGGCGGCGGCCATGGCGGCCATAACGGTCTGCGTTCCCTGCACCAGCACCTCGGCGCCGAGTACCGGCGGCTACGTATCGGCATCGG
Organism: Stenotrophobium sp.; assembly: GCA_050740035.1. Taxonomy (GTDB): domain Bacteria; phylum Pseudomonadota; class Gammaproteobacteria; order Nevskiales; family Nevskiaceae; genus Stenotrophobium. Next base: position 4,201 of record JBOICJ010000087.1, read on the forward strand.
CCATCCCGGCCACAAGGACCAGGTGCTTGACTATGTGCTGGGCCGGCCGTCAAAAGCCGACGAGCCGCTGATCATGGACGCCATCGCCGACGCCGTCGCCGCGGTGCCGCTGTGGCTGACACAGTCGTGGGACAAGGCTGTGCTGCAATTACACAGCCCCCGCTAATTTCAAGCTTCATTCAAGGACAGTAAAAAATGGGAATCCAGTGCGGCATCGTCGGCCTGCCCAACGTCGGCAAATCCACCCTGTTCAACGCGCTGACCAAGGCGCAGATCGCGGCAGAGAACTACCCGTTCTGCACCATCGATCCCAACGTCGGCGTGGTCGGCGTGCCTGATGCGCGGATGGATGCGCTGGCCGCCATCGTCAAACCGCAGCGCATGCTGCCCGCAACCGTCGAGTTCGTCGACATCGCCGGCCTCGTCGAAGGCGCCAGCGAAGGCAAGGGCAAGGGCAATGCCTTCCTCTCGCACATCCGCGAAACCGATGCCATCGCGCACGTTGTGCGCTGCTTCGTGAATGACGACGTTATCCATGTGATGGATCACGTCGATCCGATCCGCGACATCGAAGTGATCGGCACCGAACTGGCACTGGCCGACCTCGAGCGCGTTACCAAGGCGCTGGAGCGTTCCAGCAAGCTCGCCAAGAGCGGCAACGCCGAAGCGATTGCCCGCAGCGCCTGCCTCGCGCGCGTGCAGGCGCATCTGGACAACGGCAATGCCGTGCGCAGCATGAGCCTCGACGCCGACGAAAAACTGATCGTGAAGGAACTTCAGTTGATTACCGCCAAGCCCGGGCTTTACATCGCCAACGTCGACGAAGCCGGCCTCGGCGGCAACGAATATGTCGAACGCGTGAAGGCACTGGCAGCCAAGGAAAATGCTGCTTTGGTCATTGTCTGCGCGCAGATCGAAGCCGAGATCGCCCAACTCGACGAAGCCGACAAGAAAGACTTCCTCGAATCCCTCAGCCTCGAAGAGCCGGGGCTGAACCGGGTCATCCGCAGCGCCTATGATTTGCTCGGCCTGCAAACCTATTTCACTGCCGGTGTGCAGGAAGTCCGTGCGTGGACGGTCAAGGTCGGCGCCACCGCGCCGCAGGCCGCCGGCGTGATCCACACCGATTTCGAGAAAGGCTTCATCCGCGCCGAGGTCATCGGCTACGACGATTACATCCAGTTCAAGGGCGAGGCCGGCAGCAAGGAAGCCGGAAAATGGCGGCTCGAAGGCAAGGAATACATCGTCCACGAAGGCGACGTCATGCACTTTCGTTTCAACGTCTGAACCGCGCAGACTCCATGAAAAAGCCCGGCATTGCCGGGCTTTTTCTTTTCAGAACGTCCGCTCCGCGACCAGCGGCGGCACCCACTGATAGCTCCAGGTTTCGCTCAAGGGTTGCCCCTTGAGGCGCAGATAAAGCCGGAAGTCGATCGGCTCGGTGCTGTCGTCGGTCGGCTTGAGATCGAACATCGCACGGTAGCCGTCGATCTCATGCAGCGGCCGCGCCGAGGTGATTTCCACAGTGCCGCGCGAAGCCCAGATCACCGGCTCGACCTTGGCATTAGGGCCGAGCAGCGGCAGATCGCCGCCGGCAAAATCGACCACGAAGCGCCGCGAAAAATATTTGCGCTTCTGCCCGATCACGCCGCCCACGCCGGTACGCGTCGCCACCACCTGCGCCAGCGACGATTGCACCGGCATCCGCTGTCCCCAGGCCAGGCGATAACTGAACAGCAATTCCTGTCCGGGCTGCGGTTTGTCCGCCGGATTCCAGTAGGCCACGATATTGTCGTAAGTCTCGTCGGGCGCCGGCAATTCCACCAGTTGCACCGCGCCCTTGCCCCAGTCGTGGCCGGGAATCGGCTTGGGCTGCACCCACAGGCTGGGCCGGCGATCGTAGAACACGCCGTCGTCCTGATAGTGATCAAAATTGTGATCGCGCTGCATCAACCCGAAGCCTCGCGGATTTTCGTCCATGAACGAATTCACCCGCACACCGGTCGGATTCACCAGCGGCCGCCAGATCCATTCGCCGCTGCCGGTGTCGATCGACAAGCCATCCGAGTCGTGGATTTCCGGGCGCCAATCGGTCGCCATGCGCCGGTCGTTCTCGCCGTACAGGAACATGCTGGTCAGCGGCGCCACGCCCAGGCGCTCGATCGCCTTACGCGGATACAGCGCCACATCGACATCCATGGTCAGCGGTTCGCCCGGGGTGATGTCGAAGCGGTAGGCGCCGGTGATGCTCGGCGATTCCAGCAAGGCATACACCGTGAGCCGGTTGGCGTCGGCGGCAGGACGCTCCAGCCAGAACGCGGTGAATACCGGAAATTCCTCCGGGCGGCTCATGCCGGTGTCGATCGCCAGACCTCGCGCCGACAGCCCGTACTGCCCGGTCGCCCCGACTGCGCGAAAATAGCTGGCACCGAGAAACACCGCGAGATCGGCATTCCAGTTGGTATGGAAATTCACCCGTAGCCCGGCATAGCCCAGCGTCTTGGGCAGGCTGCGCGCAGAAATGCCGGCCTTGCTGAGATCGAACATGCTGGGGTCGTAGGCCAGCGCCTGGGCCTGCCCATCGACCACTTCGTGCATACGCACCGCTTCGCGATAGCTGTAACCGAGGTGGAAGAATTCAATGCGGAAGTTCAGGTTCTTGTCGGCCCACAACGCGTGCTCCGGCCGCAGGCGTATCGACTGGAACTGGTCGTAAGTGAGATTTTCCAGCGACTTGGGCAAATCCTTGGAGGGCGGCACATAGGCCATGCCCGCCAAGGTGCGCGCGTGGCCCTTGAGCCATGCGTAGTCG
>JBOICJ010000088.1:0-9077 GCA_050740035.1 Stenotrophobium sp.
GTATGCTGCCGGCTCGTCGTCGCGCCGCCGATGAGCAGCGGCGTCGTGATCTTGCGCTGCTCCATCTCCTTCGCGACGTAGACCATCTCGTCGAGCGACGGCGTGATGAGGCCGCTCAGACCGATGATGTCGGCCTTCCGCTCTTCGGCTTCCGCAAGAATGCGGTCGCAGTGCACCATCACGCCGAGGTCGATGATCTCGTAGTTGTTGCACCCGAGCACGACGCCGACGATGTTCTTGCCGATGTCATGGACGTCGCCCTTGACCGTCGCCATGACGATCTTGCCCTTGCTGGTCGCGGCGTCGCCGGGCTTCTTCTCGGCCTCGATGAACGGGATCAGGTAGGCCACCGCTTTTTTCATCACGCGCGCGGATTTCACCACCTGCGGCAGGAACATCTTGCCGGCGCCAAACAGATCGCCGACCACGTTCATGCCGTCCATCAGCGGGCCTTCGATGACCTCGATGGTGCGGCCTTTGGCGGCAACAATTTCGGTGCGCAGCTCTTCGGTGTCGGCTTCGACGTGGGCGTCGTTGCCTTTGACCAGTGCGTGCTTGATGCGCTCGCGCACCGGTAACTGGCGCCAGCTGTCGTCCTCCGCGACCTGCTTCTGGCCGTCGCCGCGGAAGCGCTGCGCGATCTCAAGCAGGCGCTCGGTGCCGTCAGGCCGGCGATTGAGAATCACGTCCTCGATGCCTTCGCGCAGTTCGGGGCTCAGTTCGTCGTAGACCGCCAGCTGGCCGGCGTTGACGATGCCCATGTCCATGCCGGCCTTGATCGCGTGGTACAGGAACACCGAGTGAATCGCCTCGCGCATCAGGTTGTTGCCGCGAAAGCTGAACGAGACGTTGGAGACGCCGCCGGAAACCAGCGCGCCCGGCAGGTTCTGCTTGATCCAGCGCGTCGCCTCGATGAACTCGACACCGTAGTTGTTGTGCTCGGCGATGCCGGTGGCGACGGCGAAGATGTTGGGGTCGAAGATGATGTCTTCGGCCGGGAAGCCGACCTGCTCGGTGAGGATTTTGTAGGCGCGGGCACAGATGGTCTTGCGCCGTTCCAGCGAATCGGCCTGGCCGTCTTCGTCAAACGCCATCACCACCGCCGCCGCACCATACTGTCGGCACAGTTTGGCCTGTTCGATGAATTTCGCCTCGCCCTCCTTCATCGAAATCGAGTTGACGATGGGTTTGCCCTGCACGCACTTGAGGCCGGCCTCGATGATCTCCCACTTGGAGGAATCGATCATCACCGGCACGCGCGAGATGTCCGGCTCGGAGGCGATCAGCTTGAGGAAACGCTCCATCGCCGCTTTGCCGTCGAGCATGCCCTCGTCCATGTTGACGTCGATGACCTGCGCACCGGCCTCCACCTGCTGCCGCGCGACGGTCAGCGCGGCGGTGTAGTCGCCGGCCTTGATCAGGTCGCGGAACTTGGCCGAGCCGGTGACGTTGGTGCGCTCGCCGACGTTGACGAACAGGCTGTCGTCGGTGATGTTCAGCGGCTCGAGTCCCGACAGGCGGCAGGCGCGCGCGGGCGTCGCCGGTGCGCGCGGGGTCTTGCCCTCGACCTGCTGCGCGATCAAGCGGATGTGTTCCGGCGTCGTGCCGCAGCAGCCGCCGAGGATGTTGACCAGACCGGCGCTGGCGAATTCCTCGACGATCGCCGCCATCTCATCCGGCCGCTCGTCGTATTCGCCGAACGCATTGGGCAGGCCGGCGTTGGGATAGCAGGAGACGTAACACTCGGCGATGCGCGACAGCTCGGCGACGTAAGGCCGCATTTCGCGGGCGCCGAGCGCGCAGTTGAGACCGATCGCCAGCGGTCTGGCGTGGCGCACCGAATTCCAGAACGCTTCGGTGACCTGCCCGGACAGCGTGCGGCCGGAAGCGTCGGTGATGGTGCCGGAAACGATCACTGGCCAGCGCTGGTCGCGTTCGATGAACAGCGCTTCGCAGGCAAAAATTGCCGCCTTGGCATTGAGCGTATCGAACACGGTTTCGATCAGGAAAACATCCGCGCCGCCGTCGGCCAGTCCGCGCGCCTGTTCCAGGTAGGCGGCGACCAGTTGCTCATAGCTGATATTGCGGAAGCCCGGATCGTTGACGTCGGGGCTGATGCTGGCGGTGCGGCTGGTCGGCCCCAGCGCGCCACAGACAAAACGCGGACGCTCCGGCGTCTTGGCGGTCATGGCGTCGCACTCGGCGCGCGCCAGCTTGGCCGATTCGAGATTGATCTCGTAGGCCAGCGCCTCCATGCCGTAGTCGGATAGCGAGATCACCTGCGAGTTGAAGGTGTTGGTTTCGATCAGATCGGCACCGGCCTCCAGATATTTGCGATGAATCTCGGCGATGATCTGCGGCTGGCTCAGCGACAGCAGATCGTTGTTGCCTTTGACATCGCGCGACCAGTCGGCGAAGCGGGTGCCGCGGTAATCCGCCTCTTCCAGCTTGTAGCCCTGAATCATCGTGCCCATGGCGCCGTCCAGGGTCAGGATGCGCTGGTGCAGATGTTTTTCGAGTAGGGCGTAGCTGGGATGCTGGCGCATGATGACCTCGGTGTACGTGAACGGGTGCTACGTCCGCCATTATATCTCTATATGCGGATAGGCGGATTAATTACGCTGCTGGCAATCTTTGTACCCGGTAACGGTGGCGCGGATGTTGCGACAACCATCGCCCAATCCAGGGCGGCTACGGCATAATAAAAGACTGACGCGGCGGCGCGGGGGTTGGAGTCGAGCGCCGTTTTTTGTTGCCTATGAGTTTCGAGAGTTCCTGCTATGAAAAAATGGCGCTGCCTGATCTGTGATTTCATTTACGACGAAGCTGCCGGCATGCCCAGCGAGGGCATCGCGCCCGGAACCCGCTGGGAAGACGTGCCGGACAGCTGGACCTGTCCCGACTGCGGCGCCGCCAAGGCCGACTTTCAGATGGTGGAAGTGGCCTGAGTCGCATGACAGCACCGCTGACCATACTCGGCACCGGTCATGCCGGTTACACCCTCGCCAAGGAATGGCGCCGGCTGATGCCGGATGCGCCGTTGCGGTTGATCACCCGCGATGATGGCGCCAATTACTACAAACCCAACATCTCCAAGGCGTTTGCCTCCGGCAAGGATGCGCAAGGCCTGGTGATGGGCGCGGCCACGCAGATGGCCGAGCAACTCAAGGCCGAAGTGCTGGTGTGTACCGGGGCGACCCGCATCGTCGCCGCCGAGCATCGCATCGAAGCGGGCGCCCAGCGCTACGAATATTCGAAGCTGGTGCTGGCGGTGGGCGCACAGCCGATCCGCGTGCCGATCGCCGGTAACGCTGCCGAGGCTGTACATACGGTCAACGACCGCGAGGATTACGCCCGCTTCCGCGACGGTTTGCATCAAGGCGCGCATGTACTGGTGGTCGGCGCGGGCCTGGTCGGCAGCGAGTTCACCAACGATCTGGCCGCCAACGGTTACCGCGTGACGGTGGTGGACCCGATGGCGTGGCCGCTGTCGCGACTGCTGCCGGAGGCCTGCGGCCGCGCGCTGGAGGCGGCGCTGACGGCGCTTGGCGTCGACTGGCGCTGGGGCTGCACGGTGAAATCGCTGGAGACGCAGGGCGGACCGATCAGCGCGACCTTGTCCGATGGCAACAGCGTGCAGGTCGACCGGGTGCTGTCGGCGGTGGGCCTGCGGCCACGGCTGGAGTTGGCGCGCGAGGCCGGCATCGCTTGCGAAAAGGGCATCGTCGTCGACGATTTCCTGCAGACCTCGCTGCCAGATATCTACGCGCTGGGCGATTGCATCCAGATCAACGGCGGCCTGCTGCCGTTCATCCTGCCGATCGCGCACGCCTCGCGCGCGCTGGCGCAGACCCTCTCGGGCAAGCCGACACACGCTGTGTTTCCGGCGATGCCGGTGATTGTGAAAACGCCGGCGTGCAGTACGCTGGTGTGTCCGCCAGCCGTTTTCAACGGCGCATGGGACGTACAGGGCACGGCCCCGGACCTGGCAGCGATCTACCACGATGCCGACGGCAAGCCGACCGGATTTGCCCTGACCGGCGCCGCGGTGGCGGAGAAGCGCGGCGAGTTCACCAAGATCATGCCGCCCGTGCATGCACCCAAAATCTAGTCCGAATTCAAGGTTTATACATGTCACAGTTCGATAATGTCAGCGTCGTCAAAAAAGCCAATGTCTACTTCGACGGCAAATGCGTCAGTCACAGCATCGTGCTGGCGGACGGCACCCGGAAATCGGTGGGCGTGATCCTGCCGTCGAAACTGGTGTTCAACACCGGCGCGCCGGAGGTGATGGAACTGATCGAGGGCCGCTGCCGCGTCAAGCTCGCCGGCGAAGCCGCCGCCAAGGAATACCGCGGCGGCCAGTCGTTCAACGCGCCGGGCAGTTCCTCGTTCGAGATCGAGACGCTGGAAACGCTGCACTACGTCTGCCACTTCGGCTGATCGCCGCTTACTGGAATATCGTCATGAAAACCGCTGGTCAGAAATTCCGCGACGCCGTCGCGGCTGAAAAACCGCTACAGGTGATCGGCGCGATCACCGCCTACACCGCGCGCATGGCCGAGGCCACCGGCTTCAAGGCGCTGTATCTGTCCGGCGGCGGCGTCGCCGCCAACTCGCTGGGCATGCCCGATCTGGGCATCAGCACGATGGAAGACGTGCTGACCGACGCGCGCCGCATCACCGACGTCACCACCCTGCCGCTGCTGGTGGATATCGACACCGGTTGGGGCGGCGCCTTCAACATCGCGCGCACCATCCGCTCGATGAGCAAGGCCGGCGTCGGCGCCGTGCACATGGAAGACCAGGTCGGGCAGAAACGCTGCGGCCATCGTCCCGGCAAGGAAGTCGTCAGCCCGTCCGAGATGGTCGACCGGGTCAAGGCTGCGGTCGATGCGCGCACGGATGAGAGTTTCGTCATCATGGCGCGCACCGACGCGCTGGCGGTGGAAGGTATCAACGCCGCCATCGACCGCGCCTGCGCTTACGTCGAGGCCGGCGCCGACATGATTTTTCCCGAGGCGATGACCGAGCTGCCGATGTACAAGCAGTTCAAGGCCGCGGTGAAGGTGCCGATCCTCGCCAACATCACCGAGTTCGGCCACACGCCGCTGTTCACCACCACCGAACTGGCCAGCGTCGATGTCGACATCGTGCTGTACTGCTGCGGCGCCTATCGCGCGATGAACGCCGCCGCGCTCAAGGTCTACCAGACGATCCGCGCCGAAGGCACGCAGAAGAACGCGGTGGCGTCGATGCAGACCCGCGCCGATCTCTACCAGTATCTCGACTATCACGCTTACGAGCAGAAGCTGGATGCGCTGTTCTCCAAGAAATAGTCGCGTCGTGCGGGTGCGTGCGATGGCAGGCTAAAGTAAGACTCCCCCGGAGGTCGCATGAGCCGTTATTCCAAGATCGCACTTGCGCTGCTACTGACGCTTGCCGTCATCTTCACCTACAACACCATGCAGGTGCCGCCACCCGCGCCGGTGGACGCGGCGGTGCCGATGCCGCCGGTGGATCAGGATGCGGTGGCGCAGCGGCTGGCCGGCGCGGTGCGGATTCCCACGGTCTCCTACGCCGATCCGGCGAAGATCGACGACACGCAACTCGATGTCCTGGCGGACTATCTGCAGAGAAGTTTTCCGCGGGTGGCGGCGTCGCTGACCCGCGAAGTGGTCAACGGCCACAGCCTGCTCTACACCTGGACCGGCAAGGATCCGTCGGCCAAGCCGCTGCTGTTCCTGGCGCACATGGACGTGGTGCCGGTGGAGCCGGGCAGCGAATCGCAGTGGACGCACCCGCCGTTTTCCGGCGACATCGCCGACGGCTATATCTGGGGCCGCGGCACGCTCGACGACAAGGGCAACCTGATGGCGTGGCTGGAAGCGACCGAGCAGATGCTCGCTGCCAGATTCCAGCCCAGCCGCACGATTTACTTCGCCTTTGGTCATGACGAGGAAATCGGTGGCCAACAGGGCGCGACGCAGATTGCCGCGCTTCTCAAGTCGCGTGGCGTGCATGCGGAATTCGCGCTGGATGAAGGCGGCGTCATCACGCAGGGCGTGGTCGATGGCGTCAGCCGCCCGGTGGCATCGATCATGGCGGCGGAAAAAGGTTACGTCTCGTTTCGCCTGACCGCCACTGCGCCGGGTGGACACTCCTCCATGCCGCCGCACGATTCGGCCATTGCACGGCTCGCCCATGCAGTGAATCTACTGCAACATCGGCCGATGCCGGCGCGGCTGGAGCCGCCGGTCACCGACATGCTCGATCGGCTGACGCCGGAGATGCCGCGTTTGCAGCGTGTCATCATGGCCAACCGCTGGCTGACGCGGCCGCTGATCGTGCACCAGATGTCGCGGAAGCCGGTCGGTAATGCGCTGGTGCGCACCACCACGGCGCTGACCATGCTGCGCGCCGGCGTCAAGGACAACGTGCTGCCGAGCACCGCGACGGCGGTGGTGAATTTCCGCCTGCTGCCGGGCGACACCATCGCCAGCGTCGAGCATCACATCCGCATCGCCATCGCCGACGACGGCATCGCGATCACGCGCGAAGGCGATTTTGCCGAAGAGGCCTCGCCGGTTTCCGACACGCATTCGCCGGCGTTCCAGCTGCTGGCGCGCACGGTCAACGAGATTTTCCCGCAGGCGGTGGTCACCACCGGCATCGTCGTCGGCGCGACCGACCTGCGTCACTACGCCGGACTTTACGACAATCGCTACAACTTCACGCCGAATCTGTTTACGCCGGCCGACATCCCGCGCATCCACGGCATCAACGAGCGCGTCAGCGTCAGCGGCTATGCCGACATGATCCGGTTCTACATGCGGCTGCTGCATAACGCGGCGGGATGACCGTGGGTCGCGACACCCGCATGCCTGCGGGCATTCCTTACATCATCGTCAACGAGTTCGCCGAACGGTTCTGCTACTACGGCATCAACGCGATCCTGACGATCTACATGACGCAGTTCCTGCGCTTTGGCGATGCCGAGGCGACCACCTGGCAATCGTTGTTCAAGTCCGGCGCGTATTTTTTCCCGGTGGTCGGCGCGATCGTGTCCGACGTGTTCTGGGGCAAGTTTCGCACCATCCTGGTGTTCTCGGCCGCGTACTGCGCCGGTTGCACCATCCTCGCGCTGGTGCCGGGCGAGAGCGGTCTACTCATCGGTCTGTCGTTGATGGCCTTCGGCACGGGCGGCATCAAGCCCTGCGTCTCGACCAATGTCGGCGACCAGTTCACCGGCAGCAACCAGCATCTGATCGAACGTGCGTTCAGTTATTTTTATCTGGCGATCAATGCCGGCGCCGCGATTTCGATTTTCTTCTGCCCGGTGCTGCTCAACAATCCCGACTATGGTCCGCGCTACGCGTTCGGCATGCCGGCGGCGATGATGTTCGTCGCGACCGTGGTGTTCTGGCTCGGCCGCAGGCGCTACGCGGTGGTGCCGCCGGCGGGCAAGGCCTGGCTGCGCGAGGTGTTTTCCCCGGAAGGGCTGCGCACCATCGGCGGCCTGTGCATCGTCTATCTGTTCGTCGCGTTCTACTGGTCGCTGTGGGATCAGTCCAACGGCCAGACCTGGACGCTGCAGGCGCAGTCGTCGCTGATGGACAAGAACCTCGGCTTCGGCATCACGCTGCTGCCGGCGCAGATACAGATCGTCAACGGTCTGTTCATTCTGGGGCTGGTGCCGGTGTTCACCTTCGGGCTCTATCCGCTGGCGCAAAAATTCTTCCGGGTGACGCCGCTGCGCAAGATCGCCGTCGGCCTGTTCACCATCGCCGGCTCGTTCATGATCGTGTCGTGGATCGAAGGGCGAATCCAGGCCGGGCACACGGTCAGCGTCTGGTGGCAGATCCTCGCCTACGTCGTGCTGACCTGTTCGGAAGTGCTGGTGTCGATCACCGCGCTGGAGTTCAGCTACAAGCAGGCGCCGCTGAAGATGAAGAGTTTCATCATGGCGCTGTTCCTGCTGTCGACCAGCGTCGGCAATCTCATCACCGCCGGCGTCAATCACTTCATGGTGCGGCCGCTACAGGCGACGGCGATCGACACCGGCGCGCAGACCTGGGTGCACCTGGCGGACGTGTCGCACTTCGTCACCGGCCAGAAGATCGACTTCGGCGGCGACAGCGGCATCACCGCTACCGAGTCCGGCGGCCAGAGCCATGCGCTGGCCGGCACCTACCTCGTCGAGCAGGTGGACGCCGCCGGCCGGCGCGTCGCGCTGATGGACGTGGTCGAGCGCAAGCCCATCGCCAGCCGCGGCACATTCGACGCCGGCAAGGCGCAGGTCTCGACCTACCGGCTGGTCGGGGCGCAGTATTTCAACTTTTTTGTTGTCCTGATGGTCGGCGTCGGTGTGCTGTTCATCGGGGTCGCCCTGTTTTATCGCGAGCAGGATCATGTGCGGCGGGATGAGCCGTCGGCAACCGGCTGAGTGTCGATCGGGCGCCACCCGCTGTCGGCGGTTACAGATAAAACGCTGTTATTAATTATAATATAATTTTTATTAAAGTAAATAATTAATAACAGTGTTTCCAGCCTGCCAGACCATAGCGGGTGGCGCGGAAATCATGCCGCAGGCCCGCTGGAGCGGCGCTTGGCGTAAAATCGTTCACTGATTTCACTGGCCGCAACCGATGTCCGTCGCTCCCGACCTGCTTCGCCGCGATCTGCGCGAGGCACACAAGCTGTCCAAGCGCCTGCGCCGCCTCACCGGGCAGGCGATACAGGACTACAACATGATCGTCGACGGCGACCGCGTGATGGTGTGCCTGTCCGGCGGCAAGGACAGCTACACGATGCTCGATCTGCTGATGCAATTGCAGCAGAAGGCGCCGGTGAAATTCGAGCTGTTCGCGGTCAATCTCGACCAGAAGCAGCCGGGTTTTCCCGAACACGTGCTGCCGGACTATCTGAAATCGATCAGCGTGCCCTACCGGATCCTCGAGCAGGACACGTATTCGGTCGTCAAGCGCGTGATCCCCGAAGGCAAGACGATGTGCTCGCTGTGCTCGCGCCTGCGCCGCGGCGCGCTGTATGCGCACGCCGAGCGCGAGGGCTTCACG
>JBOICJ010000089.1:0-8814 GCA_050740035.1 Stenotrophobium sp.
CCACCGGCGATCTCGATCGCGCCTCGGCCGAGGAAGTACTGACGTTGTTGCAGCGGCTCAACAAGGAGCACGGCAAGACCATCGTCATGGTCACGCACGATCCCAAGGCGGCCGAATACGCCCCGCACCAGCTGCATCTCGACAAGGGCCGGCTGGTCGAGCAGCGCGTCGTCGGCCAGGCCGCCTCGGCATGAAGCGGGGGCAGCGCACATGTTGAAATTCTTTCCGCTGGTGTGGGCGACGCTGTGGCGCAAGCGCACGCGCACGATCCTGACGCTGCTGTCGGTGGTGGTGGCGTTCCTGCTGTTCGGCCTGCTCGAAGCGGTCAGCGTCGCCTTCAGCAACGGCGCCAATGCCGGCGACAGCCACCGTCTGGTGGTGGCGGGCAAATATTCCTTCACCGAAATCCTGCCGCTGGCCTACCTGCAGCGCATCCGTTCGATCGCCGGCGTGCAGGATGTCACGCATGCGACGTGGTTCGGCGGCGTCTACCAGACCGAGAGCAATTTCTTTCCGCAGTTCGCGGTCGACGCCGATACCTACCTGACGGTCTACGATAATTTCCTGGTGGCGCCGGCGCAGAAGGACGCGTTCATCCACACCCGCACCGGCGCACTGGTCGGCAGCGGCCTGGCCAGGCGCTTCGGCTGGAAAATCGGCGACAAGATTCCGATCCAGGCGACGATCTGGCCGAAGGTCGATGGCTCCAACGCCTGGGATTTCGACATCGTCGGCTTCATCGACCCGAAGAACGAGTCCGAGCGCGCGCAGACCGACGTGATGCTGTTTCACTACGATTACTTCGACGAGGCGCGCCAGTTCGGCAAGAGCTACGTCGGCTGGTATATCGTCAAGGTCGCGCCGGCGGCACAGCCAGCGGTGGTGGCGGCGGCCATCGACAAGGAGTTCGCCAATTCGCCGCGCGAGACCCGTACCGATTCGGAACAGGCCTTCAACGCGGCGTTCATCAAGCAGATGGGCGATATCGAACTGATCATCACCTCGATCCTCGGCGCGGTGTTTTTCACGCTGCTGTTCCTGACCGGCAACACCATGATGCAGTCGGTGCGCGACCGCGTGCCGGAACTGGCGGTGCTCAAGACCATCGGCTTCTCCGACCGCGCGGTGCTGACGCTGGTGCTGGCCGAGTCGCTGATGCTGTGCCTGCTGGCGGCGCTGATCGGCCTCGGGCTGGCCGACCTGATCATGCCGGTGCTGGCCTCGCGCATGCCGGGGCTGGACATGAGCCCGCAAGTCATCCTCGGCGGCTGCGGCATCGCCGTGGTGCTGGCGCTGATCGTCGGCATCCTGCCGGCTTTGCGCGCCATGCGGCTGGATATTGTTAACGCTTTGGCCGGGCACTGAGGGATAAATCATGGCTAGCACACTCCAGCAGATCGGCGCGGTAACGATGATGAACGTGCGCAATGTACCGGCGCGCTTCGGTACCTCGATGGTGATCGTCATCGGCATCGCCGGCGTGGTCGGCGTGCTGGTGGCGCTGCTGTCGATGGCGCGCGGCTTCGAGGCGACGCTGGCCAGCACCGGCCGGTCGGATCGCGCCATCGTCCTGCGCGGCGGCTCCAACGACGAACTCGGCAGCGTCATCTTTCGCAACCAGGCGACGCTGATCGAGCAGACCCCGGGCATCAAACTGGGCGCCGACGGCCAGCCGCTTGCAGTGGCGGAAAAATACATCCTGACCACCGCCACGCGCATCGGCTCCACCGAGCCCAACAACCTGGTAGTCCGCGGCACCGACCTGCGCGTGTTGCAGGTGCGGCCCGAGGTCAAGATCATCGCCGGCCGCATGTTCCGGCCCGGCGTCAAGGAGGCCATCGTCGGACGCCAGGCACAGGGCCAGTTCGCGCATCTCAACCTCGGCGACAAGATCGCCATCCGCGGCGGCGACTGGACCATCGTCGGCGTGTTCAGCTCCGGCGGCGACGTGCACGAATCGGAACTGTGGTGCGACGCCGAAACTCTGATGTCGGCGGCCAAGAGCCCGGTGTTCGGCAGCGTCACCGCGCAACTCGACTCGGCGCAGGGTTTCACCGCATTCAAGGATGCGCTGACCACCAACCCGCAGCTGACCATGCAGGCGCAGCGCGAGCCGGTGTATTACGCCTCGCGCTCGCAGGCGCTCAACACGCTGGTCACGGTGCTGGGCTACACGGTGTCGGTGATCATGGCGATCGGCGCCGTGTTCGGCGCGCTCAACACGATGTACGCCGCGGTGTCCTCGCGCACGGTGGAAATCGGCACGCTGCGCGCCATCGGCTTCAGCAGCCTGCCGGTGGTGGTGTCAGTGATGCTCGAAGCCCTGATCCTGGCGCTGGCCGGCGGCCTGCTCGGCGCCGCAGTGGCCTACGTCGTGTTCAACGGCCACTCGGTATCGACGCTCAACATGCAGACCTTCAGCCAGGTCGCGTTCGATTTCCGGGTGACGCCCGACCTGCTGTGGAAAGGCATCCTCTGGGCCTGCGTCATCGGCGCGATCGGCGGATTGTTTCCGGCGATCCGCGCGGCGCGAATGCCGATCGTCGACGCGCTGCGTTCAGGCTAGCGATGCAGCCATAGCGGCAGGCTGATGATGACGGCGGCAACGACGATGGCGGCGGCAATCAGCCAGGCCTCGCACCGGATTGCCGCCGCCGGGACTGCCACCGGAGCGACTTCCGCGGTGGGCGCTTCGCTGTCTGCGGCGGCGACCCGGGTTTTTGGCGTGAGCGTCCAGTTCGCCGGCTCTGTCGCCGACGCAAAGGCCTTGGTCACCGGCTCCGCTATCTCGCTCATCTCCTGGGCCTGGAACAAGGCCAGCTTGAGTTCGCGGGCGCTGCCGTAGCGCTGATCGGGATGCACCGCCAGCCCTTTTCGCAAAACCGTCATCAGTGATTCGGACAAGCCGAAATCACGCTCGAGCACGTCGTCGCCGAGGCGGTCCAGCGCAGCCGGCGGCGCCCGACCGATGAGCATGCGGTAGAGCGTGGCGGCGACGCCGTAAATGTCGGTCCAGGGCCCCTGCGGACTCTTACGCTGGTACTGCTCCAGCGGCGCGTAACCTTCGCTGAGCACCACCGAAACGCTCTCGACCTGATCGCCCACCGCCTGTCGCGCGGCGCCGAAGTCGAGCAGGATGGCGCGGCCGTTGTTGGCCAGATAGATGTTGTGCGGCTTGACGTCGCGGTGCAGCACGCCGCGGTCGTGCACGAACTGCAGACCATCGAGAATCTCGGCCATCATCTGCACCGCGGCGCGCGGTTCGACCGGCTGTTGCAGGTGCGACAGGTATTCGCCCAGGCTGCGGCCATCGTAGTAATCCATCACCAGATAGGCGGTGCCATAGGCGCGGAAGAAGTTGCGCACCCTGACCACGTTCGGATGGTCGAGTTTGGCCAGCAGCCGCGCCTCGGACAGGAACTGTTCGAGGCCGAAATTGAAATTGGCCTGCTGATCGGCATCATGGACCGCGATATCCAGATGCCCTTCGCCGCGCCCGGCGATGCCGCGCGGCAGATACTCCTTGATCGCGACGCGATTCTGCAAATGGACGTCCCAGACCAGATAGGTCACGCCGAAGCCGCCGGGTTTGCCCAGCACGCGCCCGACGCGATAGCTGGCGGCCAGAGTGGTGCCGTGCGGCAGGAACAGCGGCGAACGCTCGGCCGACTCGTCGTAGCCGCATTGCGGGCAGGTTGCGAGACCCTGTTTATTCTCAAAACAGCCCGGGCAATGCTTTTGGAACATGGTCATCCTCGAATGGGGCCGTCAACCGCTCACGCCCGTCAGTCCGGTTGCAACCTTAGCATCCGCAGCACGGCCCGATGCCGCCGTCAGGCGGTGTCGGCAACGTGAGGGTGATGCGTATAATCCGCTGACATCGGACGAATCGAAGATTTCTTGCATTTTGGTGGCCCTGGATGAATCGCTCACAATTCTGCGCCATTTTATTCGTGGACCTCGCCGGCAGCACCGCCTTGTATGAGCGGCTGGGCGACGCGGCCGCAAAAAAACTGGTGGACGCGGCACTGGCCCTGGCTGCCAAAGCCGCCCGCGCGCAGCAGGGCGAAATCGTCAAGACCCTCGGCGACGAGCTGATGCTGCGCTTCCCCGACGCCAGCCGGGCCGCGGCCGCGGCGGTCGCGATGCTGCTCGACAATCATGCGATCCGCTCCCCGTTCCAGCTGCATGTCGGATTCCACGCCGGCCAGGTGATTGCCGAGAATGGCGATGTTTTCGGCGATGCCGTCAATACCGCGGCACGCCTGACCCAGATGGCGCACAACGGCCAGATTCTCACCACCGAAGAAACCCTGGCGCAAATGGCGCCGGAACAGCGCGCCACCAGCCGGCCGTTCGACATCGACACCCTGCGCGGCAGGAGCCAGGCCACCCGCATCATCGAGATCCTGTGGGAACCGGGCGTCGAGATCACGCGCATGCCCGGTTCCGACACCACCCGACAGCACGCCGCCATCGACATCTCGAAATCGCTGCGGATCTCGGTGCGCCAGCAGGACCGCATCTTCAGGCCGGAAGACACCCCCATCACCGTCGGCCGCGAGAGCCTGTGCATGCTGATGATCGCCAGTGCCTTCGCCTCGCGCGTCCATGCCCGCATCGAATACCGGCGCGGAAAATTCGTGCTGCAGGACCAGAGCAGCAACGGCACCTACGTCACCACCGACGGCGCCAACGAGGTGTTCCTCAAGAATGAATCGCTGCCGATGATGCGCCGCGGCATCATCAGTCTCGGCGCACCGCTGCTGCACCAGACCGGCGAGGTGATGCGTTATGACGCGGAATGAACCGATGCCCGCCGGCATCAGAAAACACCACCTGCGGCCGTTAACACCGTGGACCGCTTTTCATCGAGGCCAGCCATGACATCCGACCTGCCCCCCCAGTCATCCACTGAGTCGCTGCTCTACACCGATTTCAGCGCACGTCGCGGTGGCAATACGCTTGAGCAGCCGCTGACGCTGATGCAGCGGCACAGCATCCACAGCATCGTCGACCGTCACGGCGGCGGCGTCATCGAATCGCTGAGCCGGCGGCTGGTCTCGACGTTCCCGCGGGCCGACGACGCGCTCGAATGCGCCCGCGACATCCGCACCACCATCATCCGCCTGCGCGAAGCGGCGCAGGAACCGAGCGAACTGACCTGCCGTACCCTGATTGCGCCGGCGCCGTCCGGCACCCACGACCGCGACCGCTGGGCCGAAATCGCGCTGAAAATTTCCGTGCACCTGAATGACGTGCCGCAGGACAGCATCGTCGCCCTGCAGAATTTCCTCGGCCAGTTGAGCAAGACGCCCTACCCGGCGCCGCGTCCGCTGGTCGGCCGCAACGGCGTCAAAACCGCGTTGTTTCTGCTGTCGCCCAGCGGCGACCTGACCGAGCAGGAAGACATGACGCGCGCGGCATCGCCGCAATCGGGCGCCGGCGTCGGCCTGTTCTCGGAACTGATCCTGAAAGTCGGCGAGCAGGTGCGCGTGATCCACCAGACCGAGTGTCCGATCAGCGTCGGCCGCAGCAAGACTTGCGGCGTGGTGCTGGCCGGCGAGGATGTGTCGCGCGTGCACGGCCGCATCGAATTCGTCAATGAAAAATATTTCTACGTCGACGAAAGCCGCAACGGCACCTACGTCCTCACCGCCGAAGGCAGCGAGGTGCGCCTGCTGCAGGAGCGCATCCTGCTGGTCGGCGACGGCGTCATCAGCCCCGGACGGCCGGTGATGAAGCAGACCGGACAGGTCGTGCGTTTCCGCTGCAACGCGGTGCGCCTCGATATCGGCGACGACGCGCAGACCAAGCCGCGGCGCTGAACGCGCATCCATCCGCGGTCGCTGCCAATCACTCGTCCCTGACTGCCGCCGCGATCGGCCTGGATTTGCGCGGCGGCCAGAAAAATTCG
Source organism: Stenotrophobium sp. (assembly GCA_050740035.1). Classification (GTDB taxonomy): domain Bacteria; phylum Pseudomonadota; class Gammaproteobacteria; order Nevskiales; family Nevskiaceae; genus Stenotrophobium. The sequence continues at coordinate 5,918 of JBOICJ010000089.1, forward strand.
CGTGGACTGCGCAGGAAACGCTTGCCCAGCTGTAGCAGCAGCGCGCGGGTATCGGTGACGTGCACGTGCTGGGCGCGCAGCGCCACATACAGCGCCAGACTGAAGCTCACCATCAGATTGATCACGCCGATGCCGGCCACGCCCAGCGCCACCAGCGCGATGGTCGCGGCCGGTACGTGCCAGTCCAGCGCCACCAGAGAGAACCCGAAATACGACGACGAGAAAGTGACGTGTCGGATATTCAGCGGCAGGCCGAGGATGAAGCCGATCACGCCCATGCTGCCGAGCATGCAGCCGAAGAAGAAATTGCCCGCCAGACCGCCGAGATGCTGCTCGACATAAGCCGCCAGGCGCTGCGTGTAAGCCTCGCCGAGCAGACGCCGCAGTCCAGGGCGCTGCAGCAGCCGCTGCCGGATGCGTCCGTACACCGCCTTGTTATCGAAGTAGCCGGAGATCAGCCCGGACAGGAACAGGCAGACGCCGGCAATCGCGGCATGCAGCCAGGCCAGGCTGAGCAGCGGATTCTGGTCGTCGAGCAGGTGATGCGCCTCTTGCGGCGTGATGAAGTGCTCGCCGGTATAGGTGTAGACCAGGCAGCCGAGCAGCACCGGCACTGAAAACGCGGTGATGACGTTGCCGGTGATGGCGATGAACTGGCTGCGGATGGTGCTGACGATCAGATCGGCCAAAGCGTCGAGCCGGACCTTGCCGGATTCCCGCGACAGCGCCGCCGCCAGGCGCGACGCGGTCATCGCCGGCTGCTTGGTGGCGATGGTGAAGCCCAGCATGTAGACCAGCACGAAGCCGAGGCCGTAGTTCATGCTGTAGAGAAACGCCGTCGCCAGCGGCGCATGCTCGGACATGCTCAGGTCGATCTTGAGCATCGCCATGAACGCGATGACGAAGCCCGCGCCCAGCGCCGAACGCAGCATAGCGAAGTATTCGCTGCGACTGGTGGTGATGTAATGCTCGCCGGTCTGGCCGGCGTTTTCGGTAATGCGCAGCGCCAGCAGGTCGACCGTCTGCGACCACAGTTCACCGACGCTGTTGCGATTGTTTTCGGAGCGCACCAGCATTTTGAACAGGCGCACGCGCAGCACGTTGAGCTCATGCGCCGGCGCGTCTTCGAGCAGCTGCAGCAGCATGCGCAGACGTTCGATGCTCTGCGCCAGTCGCACCAGCACGATGGTCAGGCTGACGCTGGCCCCCGACTTCGCCGCCTGCTTGCGCACGCGCGCCAATATCGTCTCGCACTGGCCCAACAGCACCAGCAACTGCTTGTCGTCGAGCGCCGGCGGCTTCTTCTCGGTCGCGGCATCCAGGCGTGCCGCGATGAACTCATGCAGTTCCACGTTCTGCGTCATGAACGGCGACTTGTAACGCTCGATCGCCGGCTCGTTGCGAATCAACTCCGGCTCCAGCCCCAGCGCGGCGATGCGGTAGGACAACACCTGCAAGGCCTCGAGTATCGGCATGGCGGCGCCCGGCCCGACGGGCGAAGGACTGAGGCTGAAATCCAGCGCGTCCAGCAGTTCGATCCAGCGCACGTCCGGCGTCGCCTCGACCCACAGATGATCGCTGCGTTCGTGAAACAGCAGATTGAGCTGATCCTTGAGCTGGTCGGCACGCAAATCCTCGGGCAGCAGCTTCTGCATCATCCGCCGCCAGAATCCGCCGATCAGGCCTTCATTGGCGAGGATGCCGGATTCGCTGAGCAGGCGCGCCGGCTGCCGCTCCAGCAGCAAGCCGCGCAGAGTCTCGCTGAGCGCGGCGCGCACCTGCTCATCGCTGCGTACCTGTTCGATCACCCAGTCCAGCCGTTGCTCGGCCTCGCCATTGCGCGTCCGTTGCGGCCGCAGGCGGTCGATCAGTTGCGCCATCAGTTGCGGTCGCGCTTCGGGCACGGCTGCGGTCAACCGATCCAGTGCCTTCAGCACATTTTCTCGTTGCCGCTGCTGCCGTTGCGCATGGCTTTTTTCAAACAGAGTCATGCGGGGGAGATGTTTTTCCAAGGATTGACCGGCATTGTAGGCGCTCACCCGGAAGCGCCACACCCATTGGCGATGCACCACGAGTGCGGGCAGCGGCTTCGACGGCAAAACGTGCGGCCCGGGCGCCACCCGCTGTTCGGGGTTTCATGTCCGCATTTTTTATATTTTATAATTAATAAAAATATTTATATAATAATATATAACATTTTCTTCGTTAACATCGCCCTGCTCAAATCATGCTCGCGGTTTCTGCCATCGATACCGCCACTTAGGCATTTTGCACCCACTTTACCCACAGCTTCTGAATATGTACCGCACAAGTTTAGACACATGATATAGGGGTTGACTCATGTTCAAACCACAAGATATTGTTACGAAACGGTGTCGTCCTGTCTTGGACCGACCCACAATAATTTGTCGTGCGACGCATCACCGAAACCCTGGGGAGCCCAACAATGCAAACACAAACAGCCGCCGTCACCACCTCTCGCCGCGTCCCGCATGACGAGTCCGCATCGAGCACCGCGGAGCTGGCCGCGACCGCGCCGGGCAGCCTGCGGGTGATCCGCCGCAACGGCAAAGTCACTGCGTTCGATATCAGCAAGATCAACATCGCACTGACCAAGGCGTTTCTCGCGGTGGAAGGCCGCACCGCTGCCGCCAGTTCCTCGGTGCGCCAAAAGGTCGAGACGCTGACCCAGCAGGTCGAGCAGGGCCTGACCCGCCACATCTCCGGCGGCGGCACGCTGCACATCGAGGACATCCAGGACCAGGTCGAGCTGGCGCTGATGCGCGCTGGCGAGCACAAGGTCGCGCGCGACTACGTGATCTACCGCGAGCAGCGCACCCAGGAGCGCGCCGCCGAAGCCGCGGCCAAGCCGCAGGCTGCGGCCGCAGTCCAGGGCA
>JBOICJ010000090.1:0-8615 GCA_050740035.1 Stenotrophobium sp.
GCCCAGCGGCGAGAGGATGCGCTGGATCACGCGCACGACATGGTTGTCGTCGAAGAACCTCACCGGCGCCACCGACAACACGCCCGCGCGCTCGATGAAAATGTGGTTGGGGCCGTTGACGACGATATCGTTGACACTGTCGTCGTCGACCAGTACCTGGATCGGGCCAAAGCCCATCAATTCATCGCGCGTGTCCTTGGCCAGTGCCTCGGACTCGCGCTGGCTGACCGGCAGCCGCTGTTCCAGCACGTAGCGGCGCATCTGCTCGGTGACGAAGCGCTCCAGCTTGCCGGCATCCCACTGATCGATATCCAGGTCGCGTTCTTCGATCTGCTGGATCAGATGGCGGTGAAACGTGCTCTTGAGCTGTTGGTACTGGTCCGTAAGCCGGAATCGCGTCACCTGTTCGACATTACCCTGGCTCATGCGCGCCTCCGTGAGGCACGCTTGCCAAAGGAAACAAGCCCTCTCCCTCCGGGAGAGGGTTGGGTGAGGGAGGCCGGCAAACAGCGCAAAAGCCTGCCCTCACCCCTGCCCCTCTCCCGGAGGGAGAGGGGAAATACCGGGCCGGCAATGTGGATCGCTGGGTTCAACTGAGCAACCTCGACAGCAGACCCTGCTGCGCCGGCTCGGTCTGATTCTTGTCCGACACCAGCGCCGCCGCCAGCGCGCGCACTTCGGAACAATACGGATCGCGCGGCGCCACCGTGAACATCGGCTCGCCGGAATTCATCGCCTGGATATGGTTCATGCGCTCGCCGCTGAGCGTGCCAAACAAGGGCAGATCGAGGATTTCCGCCAGGTTCTGCGGCTCCAGTCCCTGCCGTCGATGATAGCCATTGACCAGCAGTGCCGTGCGATCGAGCGGGCATTCTTCCAGCCGCAGCGCGCGCAGCAGGTATTTGTTGTGGCGCGACTTGATGATCGACTGATCGGTGAGCAGCAGCGTGCGGTCGGCCTGCGCGATGATGCCGGTCATGCCCGGCAGCGGCAGATGTCCGTCAAAAGACACCACGATGATTCTGAACAAACCGCGCAGCACCTGCAGCAGCTTCAACAATTCGTCGGTATCGATCTGCGGCGTGCCGATCATGTCTTCGGGCAGGCTCAGGACATAAAGCCCGCTGGCGTGTTTCGGGAACGCGGTATCGACCAGCGTCTGGTCGCAACGATAGGCGTCGTGGATTGCGTCCAGCACGCCATAGGTCTGATTGAGATTGAGGAAAATCGCAGCCGCGCCGGCAGGGCCCGCCACATCGAGCAGCAGCACGCGGTCGGCACCGTGTTTCAGATGCTCGACGCAGGCCAGCGCGACATGCTCGGCGGTGTAGGCAATCGTCGCCGTGGGGTTGCCGGACATCACGGCAAACAGCTTGCCCTGCTTCTGCCCCGCGGCGCCGGCGGCGGCGGCTTGAGTCGTGCGCCGCAGCAATTTACCCAGCAGCGCGGCGACATTGGCATCGTCACGGCGCAACACGAAGAAATCCCTTGCGCCGGCGCGCATCGCGGCCAGCACCACGTCGGGATTATTGTCGGCACCGATACCGGCGACCGGCAGGTCCGGCAGCCGGTCGAGAAAATGCTCGACCAGTTGGACGCGCTGCGCGACGCCGTCGGCAGCGAACTCGAAAAAAACGATGTCGGCCTGCGGCAGGCTGCGCACGTGCCCGGCCAGATCCTCCGCGGCCATCGGGCGCACCTGGGTGAACTCGACGTCCGCCGCCGCCGACTGCAACCAGTTCAGATAGGCCGGATCATTGGCGACGATGATCGCCTGGGTCTTCATGGCAGGCACGTTTACTGGCTGAATCCGGTATCGAAGTTGCCCCGTTCCATGAACATCGTGCGAGCGAAGCCGGGGGCGTAGTGGTCGTAACGCGCGCCAGGCAGCGGCGGCAACTGCGCGCCACGCGCCAGCGGCCGCACCAGGTGTGGCGTCACCACCATGATCAACTCCTTGTCCTGGCGGTTGATCGAGGTGGACTTGAAGAACGCGCCCAGCACCGGAATATCGCCCAGCCACGGCACCTTGTTGACGTTGTTGATCAGGTTGCTCGACACCAGGCCGGAAATCACGAAGGTCTCGCCATCGCCCAGTTCCACCGTGGTCTCGGTACGGCGCACCAGCAGCGAGGGCACGGAAACGCCGCCGACGGTGATGCCGGCCGAGAAATCCAGATCGCTGACTTCGGGCGCGATCTTCATCGATATACGGTCGCGCGACAGGATCGTCGGGCTGATGTTCAGGCGCACGCCGAATTCCTTGTACTGGATCGTCACCGCGCCGGCGGTCGCGCCGCCCTGCGTCACCGGCACCGGGAACTCGCCGCCGGCCAGATAGCTGGCAGTCTGGCCGCTCATTGCCAGCAGGCTCGGCTCGGCGAGGGTGCGTGCCAAGCCTTTTTGTTCGAGCAGGCTGAGCGCGGCAAAAAGATTGCGCGAGGTGTCGCCCAGAACGATGTTGAATGCGTTCTGCACCGGCAACGCGCCGGCCACCGCACCCGCCGTGCCGATGATGGGCGACGAGCCGGGGTTGGTGAAACTGCCGTACTGGCCGTTCGACCCGAGTTTGCCGATATTGATGCCGTACTGCTGTAGCGTGGTGCGGCTGACTTCGGAAATCTTTACCTGCGTCATTACCTGCGATTCCAGGTCGACCTGGCTGCGATCGACGACATCGGCGCCCTTCTTGCCCTGGGTCGCGGCAATCTTGGCGCGGCGATAGGCCAGCAGGTTCGGCAACCGGCCTTCGAGTCGCTGGCCCGGATCGATCACGGCATCCTTGAGTTCAGGATCCTTGACCGTGGTGCGCAGCGGATCGACTGCGGCGATCACGCGGATGCGATTGAACACCGGCTGGCCATTTTTGGTTTTCCATACCATCAGGCTGGTAATGCCCAGCTTCTTGCCGCTGATCAGCACTTCATGCTTATTCACGACATTGACATCCGCAATCTGCGGATCGCCCACGGCGACGCGCGCGATGCCGTGCGGTTGCCGCAACAGTTGCTGCGAACCTTGCTCGACCTGAATGATGTTCTGCGTCGCGTCCTGGGCCTCGGCCTGGGCCGTGGCGGGCAACACCAGCACCAGGGCCAGCGCGAGGAGCGAGAACCGGACACTGCTGAGAGAGGGGACTTTCATGGCGCGCGCCTTAGTGAGTTCTGACATGTTCGAGCTTCGATCCAAGGTAGACATCCACCGTCGATACCGCCGCCCGCTTGGATGGCGGCGGCCTGACGCGGCCGAGTTCGTCAATGGTTATCGCCTGATCCGGAACCTTGCTGGCGGCAGCCTTGGCGACGGCTTCCGGCGACAGCGGCAGGCCATTGGCCGCAGTCTGTACGCCGTTGTCGGTCTGCGGTGCCTGGCTGTGTAAGGCCAGACGCACCTGCCCCATGCTCACGCCCAGCATCACACGCGTGGTATCGGCATCGGGGATCGCCAATACCGCAGTGCGCTGATGCCGCTGCTGCTGTGGTTGGCCTTTGCCGTCGTCCTTGATGCCTTCCGGGCGGTCGATGATGCGATCCTCGTAGGCCAGCACGCGCGCATCCTTGAGCAGTACGCGCGCCTGCGGCGGCACGTGCTCGCCGCCGTTTTGCAGATACAGCAGCACATCGACGATGTCTCCGGGCCGCACGAAGTCGCCGACGGCAATGACATCGCTGACCTCGATCGACACCGCCTGATAACCCGGCGGTATGACTTTCGCCAGGACGTTGCCTTCCTTGAAATAGCGCGCCGTCACCGGCGCACCCGCGTCGATATCCACCAGCGGCACGTGGTTGACGACATCGTCGAGCGAAGTGAAATATTGCGTCGGTTTGACTGCGACCGGCACCAGCGCCACCGACTCGCGATCAATCGGCTTGTAGGCCGGCAACGGCTTCAGCGCGACCACCGCCAGCACCTGCGGCGTGGCGGCAGCCTGCTCCTTGGCTTTTTGATCGGCCTGCTGCGCCTGAACGGCGTAGCCGCGAAACATATGGTAGCTGACGCCCGCCAATAACAGGGCCAGCAACACCAGTACCACCGTGATGACCTTGAGCGTCGTACTGCTCATCTTGCTCTCCCTGATCCGAACCTGATGATAACGGCAATCATGATATGCAAATACCTCGTACCTCGTCAGCAATACCCTTATGATGTTCCCCCTCTCCCTCGGGAGAGGGCTGGGGTGAGGGACCGCGCGCAGCGCGGCTTTTCGATGTCGGAGCCAGTTGAGGCTCGCCCTCACCCGCCGCTACGCGGCGGCCTCTCCCAAAGGGAGAGGCAAGCATCGCTAAGTCCTGACCACGGCGACAGCCGTCAACTGGGCGGGTAATGGCGGCACAGCGTTGATTCCCATCAGCCCACCGAGGGAAATCGTCGGGAACAGGCTGCTGACCGGCCCGAAAGTCACGCGCACCACCACGCCGGTCGCGCCGCTGGGGCACAAGCTGTCGCCGCCCGTGCCGGTGCAAGCGGTAGTGGTCGTGGTCAACAGGCTCTTCTGACTGGTTGGCAGCCAACTCAGCGAATTGGTCACCGCAATCCCCGCCTGCGCAGTCCCGTCAGCAACGGTGGGGTCCACGCCCACCGCCGCGCGCGCGCCTTCCTGCGCCGCGTAGTTGATCGACGATTGCAGGACATAAACGTAGGAATAGACGATGACGCCATAGGTCAGTAGCAGCAGCAGCGGGAACACCAGCGCAAATTCCATCGCCGCCGCACCAGTTTGCCTAGCGCGCATCGCGATACTGGTCTTCGCTGCTTCCTGTCTGTTCATCACCATCCGCTCCACGGCAGCCACTGCGGAAAACACAACTGCACGATAAAACCCAGCACTAGCGCCGGCGCGGCGGCGATGCGCCGCGTGCGGCTCTCGGCGCTCCAGCGTGCGTGCAGCAGCATCACCAGAGACACCAGACCCAGCGCAATCGCGAACACCAGCAGCATCTTGACGGTGGCCCAGGGCCCCAGCAGGAGCCCCAGGCAACCGGCAAACTTCACATCACCCGCACCCATGCGTCCCAGCACATAGCCCGGCAGCAGGATGCCCGCCATCAGCATCCCTGCCACGCTCGGCCAGACCGCGATACCCAGCAAGCCCTTGCCGTCAACTACTAGCGCCAACGACGCCGGCACCAGCAGCAGCAACAACCCGACATTGGGAATCCGGTGCTGTCGCCAATCGTACCCGGCAATCACGCAAGCCCAGATTCCAAGCGCAAAAATCACTGCCAGCGATCTTGACGAGCATGAATGACCACAAAACGATTCCGACCTAGCCGCCGCCGTTGGCGGTCGTCAGTCCCGTATTGACCTTGGTAAACAGGTTATTGAGGTTCGGCCCGATTAAAAGCAGAATCGCAACAAGCACCACCGCAATCAGGCCAATGATCAGACCATACTCAATGGCGGTAGCACCTTCTTCATCGCGAATAAACTGTTTGATAGCCTTCAACATGAGAGTTCTCCAAATGACCGTTCAGCTCAATTCGAGCCGTGCGGTTAATATCACCTGAGTCTGCTTTCACGTCAAAGCAACTGAAGGCAGGGTTTGATACCGCTCATCGGCGTGACGACAGTAGCCCTTTGATGCAGAATTCCACGACAGTCATCAATGTGTCCCCGCCCTATGACGACACCCACACTGAATTTTAAAGGCCTTCCGGTCTCTGCACGCATCCAACTCGTCGAGGACATCTGGGACAGCATTGTCGAAAAAACCTCCGGCTCGCTACAGTTCTCATCCAGCGAACGCGCTGAATTGCATCGGCGGCTATCGGCGCATCAAGCCGACCCGGCCAGCAGCATTCCCTGGAAACAGGTTCGTAGCTCTCTCCAAAACCCCCTGTAGGCTGGGTTGAAGTGCAACGAAACCCAGCAGGACGCTGCATCGCCGGGATTCGCTACGCTTCATCCCAGCCTACGTCCCTCGCATTTCCGTGCACAGCCGCAGGCCGGGTGCCTGATTGCGCAATATCGCTGGATGATTAGACCATGACCACTTGGGCCATCGGCGATATACAGGGCTGTCACGACGCATTGCAGGCACTCCTGCACAAAATCGCGTTCAGGCCTGGACTAGACCGGTTATTGCTGACCGGCGATCTGGTCAACCGTGGACCGGAATCGTTGCAAGTGCTGCGTAGCGTAAAGGCGCTGGGCGACAGCGCCGTCACCGTGCTCGGCAACCACGATCTGCACCTGCTGGCGGTGGCGCAGGGCGGTCGCAGCGATAAACGTGACACCTTGCAGGCGGTGCTTGATGCGCCGGATCGGGATGAGTTACTGGCGTGGCTGCAACAGCAACCGCTGGCGTATCGCGATGTGGCCAGCGGTCTGCTGCTGATTCATGCGGGCTTGCCGCCACAGTGGAGCGTTCGGCAGGCGTTGGATCTGGCCGAAGAAGCCTCCGCCTTTATCCGCGGCCCGCAAGGCGATGATTTCCTGGCGCAGATGTACGGCAACGAACCGGATCTCTGGAGCGAGGATTTGCGCGGCATTCCGCGCCTGCGCTTCATCGTCAATTGCTTCACGCGCCTGCGCTACTGCGATGCGCAAGGTCGCATGCAGATGAAACCCAAGGGCGCACCGGGTACGCAGCCGCCGGGACTGATGCCATGGTTTGAAGTACCCGATCGCAAGTCGGCAGATACGGAAATCCTGTTCGGCCACTGGTCGACACTCGGGCAAATCCACTGGCCGCAGGCGCGGGTGCATGGCCTCGACAGCGGCTGCGTCTGGGGCGGCTGTCTGACGGCGCTGAATCTTGACGATGGAACCACAGTCCGCGTCGACTGCGTGCAGTTTGGGCAGCATGGCGAATGAGGGCCTCCGTACCGGATTTCGCCTGGAGTTCGTCCTTCTGCTCACGCTGACGCTGGCAGATGATCTGCTGCTGGCATCCACTCATTACACCCTCGCGTTGCGCCCGGAACCGCGCCCGCTGTTCGATGCGCAACTTGCAGCGAATGCGCGCACGCTTAATTTCAGGCATTCCCGGCATACCGTCAAAGCGGCTGAAGTGGGGGATGCTGCCGCTGGTCAGCTAACGAGTGCGGATCGAATCAATCGCCGTAGTGATAACGGCAGGCAATGATGGCGAGATCATGGCCGTGAACGGCGCAGACCAGGCGGTGCGTGTCGTCGATCCGGCGCGACCAAAATCCGCTCAGACTTTCCTTGAGCGGCTCGGGCTTGCCAATGCCTGAAAACGGACTGCGCAACGTATCCTGTATGAGCAGGTTGATTCGCTTGAGCGTCTTTCGATCCTGCGTCTGCCAGTACAGATAGTCTTCCCACGCCGCCAGCGTCCAGACCAGGCGGCTAGACATCCGAGAGTTTGCCCGATCGGGTCTTGCCCTTGCGGAACTGGCCAATCGAGCGCGCCAGATGCGCGGCGTTGGCAGGCGTCTTCAGCAGATGAACCGTCTCGACCATGCTATTGAACGTATCGAGCGACATGACCACGGCATCGGGAGAGTCACGCCGTGTAATTACCGCATAGTCGGCGTCGGCAACCACCGAATCTATGACTTTTTTCAGGTTGTTCCTGGCTTCGGAGAAATTGATGATGCGCATGGTTGACTTGTCCTTTATATTGGACAAGTGTACCTGCTCCGGCAACTGCCTTCAAGGAAGGCCGCGTCATTCCGTGCATGAACCGGTGAGACTGAACGCATCAGAACAATATCAATGCCACCGCATTGGATCAGGGCGGCGATCTCCTGACCTGCGATGCCCATTTCGAGAAACTGCCGGGCGTAGTTTTCCTGCGCAAGCCTGGCTTGTAATTCCAGTGCTCGATAGAAGCTAAAATAATTTGTCATTCCCGCGCACGCGGGAATCCAGCCGGTTTTCCACGAATAAACTGGATGCCCGCCTACGACCGCAGGAAGTCCCTGTGGGACGCGGGCATGACGAGTAACACTTCTGTTTCTATCGCAAAATTGAATAACCCGCGCAATCCGCCCGATTCTCAACCGGACCATGCTATTCGGTATCTGATACCGGCGCGAACTCAGAGAAGGTTAGGGCGCGCGCCGGCCCGGTCGGATGCCGCCGCCCCTGTTCCCAGTTGCGCAGCGTGCCGATCTGGACTTCGATCAGGCGCGCAAACTGCGCCTGGGAAAGTCCGGTCGTCTCGCGCACGGCGCGCACGCTGTCGGCATCCACGTGGAATTCGCGCGAGGGCGCGCGCTCACCGCGTGCGATTTCGCCCATCTGTTCCATGCTTTCGGCCAACTTCGCAAATAGCTTCTTGTTCATGATCACCACCTTGCCTTGATGTCCCGGAGGATGGATTTCTCCTTCGGGGAGAGATCGTCCTTGATGCCCTTGCGGTAGATGAGTAGCAGTCTGATCTGTGCCAACTCGTCGAGGTGGTAATAGATCACCCGGACGCCGCCACGCTTGCCCTTGCCGCCAGCCGACCAGCGCACTTTCCGAAGTCCGCCGGTGCCCTGGATCACGTCCCCCGCTTTGGGATTTGCGACGAGCTATTGATCCGGCACGCAAATAATATGAAACCGTTCGGGCTGAGCTTGTCGAAGCCCTAGCGCAAACGCCCTTCGACAAGCTCAGGGCGAACGGTATTTATGTGCCGGATCAATAGTGGGCAAAGC
>JBOICJ010000091.1:0-6566 GCA_050740035.1 Stenotrophobium sp.
GTCGCACCCAGCATGCCCAGCGCGCCCATCTCGCGGAGAATTTCACGATCGAATGTTTCATGCCGGAAGGCCTCGCAGATCCGCGGCTGCAGGCGTCCTTGCGCGTAGTCGCGCGCGGCATCGCGCAGCGCACGTTCTTCGGCGGTGAGTTGCGCCTCCAGCAGCAGCGGGTCCTGCCAGTCGAAAATCGATTTCATGTCGCCTACTTGTGGGTGAAGGTAAAAGCGCCGTCCCAGTCCTTGCCCGGCGGATTTTCCCGCAGGAACAGGATGCGCTCGATGAACAACGCGTAAACCGGATGCGGGCGGTCCGACTGCATGAGGCTGAAGAACTCCGCCTCGGCCTCGTCCCACTTCTGCGCGCGATAGAGTTTCATCGCGCCGCGATGGCGCGCCAGATCCTGCCGCAGCGCCGGGTCCAGTGCCGCCTTCGGCCCCAGTGGCTCGTAGATGCCAACCGGCTCGTTCTTGCCCTTGACCCGCACCTGATCCAGTTCCCGGAACGACCAGTCCGCAGGCGCAGCCAGACGCGTGGACTCGCTGACGATGACGCCGACGCCGTATTCCTTGGTCAAGCCTTCCAGCCGCGAACCAAGATTCACCGCATCGCCCATCACGGTGTAGGCCATGCGGAAAGTCGAGCCCATGTTGCCGACGTTCATCTTGCCGGTGTTGAGACCGACGCCGATATTGAGTCGAGGCCAGCCGCGCGCCTCGAACGCCGCGTCGAGTCCTCGTACCGCTTTCTGCATTTCCAGGCCGGCCACCAGTGCGTGTATCGCGTGATCGACGTCCGGCAGCGGCGCACCCCAGAACGCCATCACCGCATCGCCCATGTATTTGTCGATGGTGCCGCGATGTTTCTGGATCACGCGGGTCTGCTGCGTCAGGAATTCATTCATCAACTGCGACAGCTCTTTAGCGTCGAGCTTTTCGGAAATACTGGTGAAGCCGCGCACGTCCGAAAACAAAACCGTCATCTCGCGGCTTTCGCCCTCCATCGAGATCGCCTCGGGATGCAGCGCCAGCTCCTCGACCAGTTCCGGCGGCACGTACTGGCCAAACAGTTTCGAGAGCTCGCGCTTGCCGCGCGACTCGATGAAATAGCCATAGAGCAGATGCGCCATGAACACCGCCAGAATGAAAATCATCGGCACGCCCATCGGCATGATGAAATTCGCCCATTGCCACAGCGCCAGCGCCAGCGCGGCGACCACGACCAGCAGGCCCAGCGCCAGACCTGCGCTCAACAGCGCCGACAAATGCGGAAACGCCCACGCCATCAGCAGCGCGATCGACAGCAGCATGACGATCTCGATGCCGCTGTAATAAGGCGCCTTCTGCTTGATGGTGCCGCTCAGCAATCCCGAAATGATATTGGCGTGCACCTCGACGCCGGCAAACACGCTGTTCACCGGCGTCGAGCGGAAGTCGAGCAAGCCAGCGGCCGTCGTACCCATCAGCACGATGGCATTTTTGAGCACCGCCGGGTCCGCCTTGCCGTGCAGCACGTCGGTGGCCGAAACATAGCGGAACGTGCGGTTGTCGCCCCGATAGGGCACGTAGACCGCGACATCGCCGTCGACCGGCGCGCTGACCGGGCCCAGACGCACCCGTTCGAGATGCAGCGAGGTGCGGATATTTGGCGGATCGAACTCGAATTGCAGCGGCGGGTTGCCCAGCGCCAGCCGCGTCACCGCCAAGGCCATCGACGGGTAAAGCTGTCCCTGGTAGGACTGCACCAGCGGCACGCGGCGGAATACGCCATCCTTGTCAACGATCGGATTATCAAAAAAGCCGCAGTACGGCGTCGCGCCCTGCAGCGCCGGCACATTGCCGCCGTAGCCGGCCGACTTGATGAAATCCACGGCGTACAGACCGGTCGCGGACTTGTCCATCAGCGGCGGGCACAGTGCGCCACTGGTCGCCGCCTCGCCCTGCTGCAAGCTCTGTTTGATGAAAAAACCCAGGACCACGGGCCGTCCTTTGATGGCATCGGCAAACTGCTGGTCGTAATCCAGCCGCTGGTGCAGTTCGGGCAGGCGCTGCGCCAACCCGGGCAGGTCGGATAATTCATTGGCCGCCAGTGAGTCGAGTACGCGGATACCGCTGGTGTCCGGCTCGGCAAACACGATGTCAAAGCCCAGGACCTTGGCGTGATAGGTATCGAACAGCTGCTTGATCAGGTGCGCGAACTTGTTGCGTGGCCACGGCCAGCCCTCGGCGGCGAGACTGCGCTCGTCCATGTCGACGATCACGATGCGTGGGTCGCCGGTATGCGGCAGCGTCAACCGCACACGGGCGTCGTAGGTGAAATTCTCGACCGTGGTCAAGAGACTGTAGGGATGCCAGCCGGCGCTGTGCACCAGAAAAATCAGAAAAACCAGGCCACTGATGGCCAGACGGACCAGCGTGCGCGGCATCATATTCAGTCTCCCCCTGTCACCACTCACGTCCCTGCGTACGACTTTAGCAACGTTTATACGTCCGGCGTAAAAAACATCTCTGCCACGGCTTATGACGCTGTTTTCAACCTGTCCCTAAAGGTTATGATGCAGGACATGTTTACGCTTTCCTACCCCTCGGGCAAAACTGCGGTTCTGGCCTATGAACGTCACGGCCGCTGGATTACCCCGGCCGTCACGGCGCTGCTGGTCGCCGCCGTGGCCTGCGTAGCCGCACAGCTGGTCTGGACGCTGGTGCCGATTCCGCAGGCCGGCCAATGGCGGCCCGCGCCAGCGGCGACTTCGTTCACGCCGGTCGCAGGCCCCAAGCTTGAAACAATCCTGGATGCCCGCCTGTTCGGTCTTTACCAGTCCACGGTAAATTCGCAGGATCAGCAGGCCGCACCCGATACGCAACTGAATCTCACGCTGCTCGGCATTTTCGCTGGCACCGATAAGGAACTGTCGCGCGCGGTGATCGCTCCCCAAGGCGGCGAAGAAAAACCGTTTGCGATCGGCGACGATGTGGTCAAGGGCGTCAGCCTGCAAGGCATTTTCCCGGACCGGGTCATTCTTTCCCGCGGCGGACAACTGGAAACCCTGCGGCTGGATCGCGATCAACCCAACAGTGGCAATGGCTTCGTCGCCAGCAATAGCAACGCCGCCGACGGCATATCCGCACAGCTGACCCAGATTCGCCAGCAAATCCTGCAGAATCCCAACCGGGCAGCCGAATACATACGAGTGCAGCCGGCGATGGTGAACGGCCAGATGAATGGCTACCGCATCTACCCCGGTTCCAACCCGGCCATCTTCAATGGCTCGGGATTGCACCCCGGAGACCTGGTCACCGCGGTCAATGGCATACAATTGAACGACACTCAAAAAGCCCTGCAAATGCTCAACGATCTCAGCAATGCCAGCAGCGTCAGCCTGGTCGTCGATCGCGGCGGACAGCAGCAGACCATCAATGTTTCATTCAACTGACATGAGACTCATGTTCAGCTTAAAGTGCATCCTGACAGCCGCCCTGCTGCTAACCTTGGCAGCGCCTGCCTTCGCCAATGTCACGTTGAATCTGAAGGATGCGGACATCAATTCGCTGATCACGACGGTCAGCGAAGTCACCGGCAAGAACTTCATCGTCGATCCGCGCGTCAAGGGCAAGGTCACGGTGATTTCATCGAGCCCGATGACCCCTGCCGGGGTGTACGAAACTTTCCTCGCCGTGCTGCAGGTACAGGGCTTTGCCGCGGTACCTGCCGGACAGGCGATCAAGATCGTGCCCGAGACCAACGCGCGCACCGAAGGCGGCGTGATCGAATCCAGCGGCCGTGGACTACCGCCGGACGATGTGGTCACGCACGTCTATCAAGTGCAGAACATTTCCGCCGCGCAGCTGGTGCCCATCCTGCGGCCGCTGATGGCACAGTGGGGTCACCTGGCGGCCTACGCTCCGGGCAACATGCTGATCCTGTCGGACCGCGCCGCCAACGTCAGTCGCATTGAAACACTGATCGGCCAGATGGATCAGAGCGACGACCGTCAGATCGAAGTCGTGCATCTGAAATATGCCGCCGCCAGCGAAGTCGTGCGCATCCTCAGCTCACTGACGCAGCAGGACAAACGTACCGATCCCACTTCGCAACCGGCAACAGTCATCGCCGACGAACGCAGCAACAGCGTGCTGCTGGGAGGCGACAAGTCGGAGCGCCAGAAGTACATCAGCATCATCCAGAATCTGGATGTGCCGCTCAAGGAAGGCGGCGCCACGCAGGTGGTCTATCTGCACTACGCCAGCGCCGAAAATCTTGCACCGATACTGCAAGGGTATGCACAGCAAGCCAGTCAATCGGAAACCTCCGCTTCGGGCGCAACAACGACGCCCACGCCTTCAAGCGCCTCTTCCTCCAGTCACGGCGGCAGCGGCATCGATGGCGTTCATGTGCTCTCGGACAAGGACACCAACGCGCTGGTCATCACTGCGCCACCGAAGACCATGCGGCAAATCCGCGACGTGATTGCCCAACTGGATATCCAGCGTGCGCAGGTATTGGTCGAGGCCGTCGTCGCCGAAGTCAGCGCCAACCGCTCGACACAACTCGGCGTGGACTGGGCCGCGTTCAATCAGAACCAGATTGCGGCGGCGAGCATCCTCAATCCCAATACCGCCAGCGCGCTGACCGCTTTTGGTACCGCAGCGGCGACTACCAGCGGCAGTAGCAGCGCACCGCTGCTGGGTCTCATCAGCCAGGGCATCAATATCGGCGGTGGCGTCCTCAGCAGCGGCGGCACCAGTCTTGCGGTTCTGGTCAAAGCCCTGCAGGGCGACGGCAACACCAACGTGCTGTCCACACCGACGCTGGTCACGCTGGACAATCAGGAAGCCAAGTTCTCGGTCGGACAGGAAGTTCCATTCCTGACCGGTAGCTTCTCCAACACCGGCACATCCTCCACCACCGGCGTGGTCAATCCTTTCCAGACCATCGACCGCAAGGACGTCGGCCTGACGCTGGGCGTCACACCCCAGATTAATGAAGGCAACCACGTCAAGCTCAAGATCAATCTCGAAGTCTCCGGCATCGCCAGCGGCACCGCCGGCTCGTCCAATCTCATCACCAACAAGCGCACGTTGACCAACACCGTCGGCGTCGAGAATGGACAGATCCTGGTGATTGCCGGCCTGATCGACAACCAGATTCAGGATACGGTGCAGGGCGTGCCCTTCCTGAGTTCGATTCCACTCCTTGGCAGCCTGTTCAGATACCACTCCGCGAGCAAAACCAAGCAGAACCTCATGCTGTTCATCCGCCCGACCATATTGCGGCAGCAGTCGGAGGGCGACTACTACACCCGCATAAAATACGACGCCATACGGCAGGCGCAGATCACCTCGATCAAGGGTGCGGTTCCGCTGGTGGGCGGACAGCGTCCGGTTCTGCCGGACTTCGACGACTACCGGCGGCAAGGGCTGCCGCCCACACCTGCCGCTGCGGACCCGAAATCCGCCCCGGAGCCAGCGCCTGAAAATTCCGAATCCGAGGGCAGCACTACCGAACAGGCACCCACGACTGCCGCTTCTCCCGCCCCTGCTGCGCCTGCAACCGCTCCGGCAGTCGCCCAACCGGAAACATCTGGCAAGACCCCCAATAAGGACACGCCTGCAACCGAGGACAAAGCACATGAGGAGCAGACACCCGCTGCTGTCTCTATAGCGCCACCCGCTACGCCAACCGGGCCCTCAACGAACGCCCAAGCGGAAGTTCCCAGCAAAACTACAGCCGAAGACGCACCCAAAACTGAGCCCCCCCTCTCCTTGCAGCCACAGCCGGCAGCAACTTCAGACACCGCTCATTGATCGCGACACCCATGGATGCAGAACTGCGCCGGCCGCCGTTTGCTTTTGCAAAACGGCATGGATTGATTGTCTCGGAAGATCGCGGCGACCACGTGCTCGCGGTGGTGCGCCCGGGCACCAGCATGGAAGCCATCCAGGAAGCGCGGCGCTTCGTGGGCCGGCCGATACGGCTGAACAAGGTCAGTCTCGAAGAGTTCGACAATCTGCTGCAGAGAACCTACGAAGGCAAAACCGGCGCAGCCGCGGGTCTGATGGACGGCCTCGACGACGAGGAAGCCAATCTCGATACGCTGGCACAAGCCCTGAACGAGACCCAGGATCTGCTCGAGAGCAACGATGACGCGCCGGTCATCCGCTTCATCAACGGCCTGCTGGTGGAGGCGATCAAGGAAAACGCCTCGGACATCCACATCGAGAGTTTTGAAAGCCGGCTGCAGGTGCGTTTTCGCGTCGATGGCGTCTTGCGCGAAGTCATGTCGCCGCCGCGCGCGCTGGCGCCGCGTCTGGTATCGCGTATCAAGGTCATGGCCAAGCTGGACATCGCCGAAAAGCGCCTGCCGCAGGATGGCCGCATCTCGCGCGCGTTCGGTGGCCGCAAGGTGGACGTGCGCGTCTCGACCATTCCCACCGGACAGAGCCACGAGCGCGTGGTGATGCGCATCCTCGACAAACAGGCCGAGCGCCTGGATCTCGAGCAGCTCGGCGTCGATGCGGCGCAGATCGAGACGCTGCGCCGCATCATCCACAAACCCTACGGCATCATGC
>JBOICJ010000092.1:0-13819 GCA_050740035.1 Stenotrophobium sp.
TCCTCGTCGCGGCCGATCACCGGATCGAGCTTGCCGCTGGTGGCGCGCTGAGTCAGATCGATGGTGTATTTGTCCAGCGCATGGCGTTGATCTTCGGCCGATGCGGAATCCACTTTCTGTCCGCCGCGCATCTGCGTGATGGCCTGTTCCAGCATTTCCTTGCGTGCACCGGCGGCCTTCAGCGCTTCGCCGAGGCCGCTCTTGTCGTCGAGTGCCGCGAGCACGAACAGCTCAGATGAAATGAACTGATCGCCGCGCTGCTGCGCCAGTTTGTCGCAGAGATTGAGCAGGCGGCCGAGATCGCCGCCGGCGTTGACGTCGCCGGTGTTGTGGCCGAGCTTGGGCAGGCGTTCGATCAGTTGCGTCAGCTTGCTGCGCAGCAGATCGGCATTGATGCCGGCGGTTTGCAGCAGTGGCAGCGTCGAGCCGCCGTCCTGGTTGAGCAGGCTGTGCATGACATGCGCCGGCTCGATCGCGGGGTTGTCGCGACCGACCGCAAGCGACTGCGCGTCGGCGAGTGCCTGCTGAAAGCGGCTGGTGAGCTTGTCCATGCGCATGACAAATCCTGTCGTTGTTGAGTTGTCGGATAAGGTGAGGTTACGCGTACGCTTTTCAAGATTCACCTAGCATTGCAGCGTTGCAGTGCCACCCGCTGTGCCATTTTTCAAGAATACTATTGTTATAATATATATGTAATATAATAAAATATATAATATTATATAACATTAAATTTTCCTTGATCTGCCAGAGCGGGTGCGCCTCCTGAGGGCTTGCAGAGTGCCAGCCACCGCAGCGATGGCGCATACTTGATGGAATCAACCTTCAGAGTGTCAGGTCGAGATTCAGCATGAGCGCCGTGAGCTTGTCCGCCATCACCTCGATGATCGCCGATTCCATCGCCGCCAAGCAGAAATTGCTGGCGGATGAATCGCTGCTGCAGGGCATTCTCGAAGTGACGAAAGTTTGCGTCGCCGCGTTTCGCCGCGGCAACAAGGTCATGCTGGCGGGCAACGGCGGCAGCGCGGCGGACGCGCAGCACATCGCGGCGGAGTTCGTCGCGCGCTTCGAGTTCGATCGTCCGGGGTTGCCATCGATTGCGCTGACTACCGACACTTCGGCGCTGACCGCGATCGGCAACGACTACGGCTACGAGTTCCTATTCTCGCGGCAGGTCGAAGCACTGGGCCGCGAAGGCGATGTGTTCATCGGTATCACGACTTCGGGCAATTCCAAAAACATCCTGAGGGCGATGACGGCTTGTGCCGAACGTGGCATCGTCCGCGTGGCGCTGTGTGGTGCCGGCGGCCAGATCAAGGCGATGAGCGATCACTGCCTCGCGGTGCCGTCGACGCACACGCCGCGCATCCAGGAAAGCCACATCCTGATCGGGCATATCATCTGCGCCCTGTGCGAGGAGGAGTTGTTTTCCGAATATCGCCGACCCAAGGTGTGATCCTGCCGCCTTGCTTTGTTTCATACATCAGGATAATTTGTACATTAGTTGGATAAATATCACACACGACATTGAGGATTTGAGCAGAGCGGGTGACAGCCGCTGAACGACCACCGAAGGAACTTATGGAGAGCATTCCCGCAATTCTGAAACTCGACGCCGGCGGCCTGCCGGTGGCCTGGGTGCACTGGCAGACCGCCGTGACCCTCTATGCACGCGAGCGTGTGCGCTGGGAGACCGGCGAGGAGCGCTTTACCGTCTACGGCGGCATCTGTGCCGCCACCGGCCGTCGCAGCTCGCTGGAAATCGGCTCGATCATTGCCGTGGCCGACAAGTCGCAGCGCTACCAGCGCGGCGCCTCGCTGCTGACCAATCGCACGCTGTTCCAGCGCGACCACAACCTTTGCCTCTACTGTGGCGAGGTGTTTCCCGCTTCGCAGCTGACGCGTGATCACATCGTTCCCGCATCGCGCGGCGGCGCCACCAGCTGGGAAAACTGCGTCACCGCCTGCCGCACCTGCAACCAGCGCAAGGACGACCGCACGCCGGAAGAGGCCGGCATGAAACTGCTGGCGGTGCCGTATATCCCGAACCTCGCCGAATATCTGATCCTGCAAAACCGCCGCATCCTTGCCGACCAGATGGAATTTCTGCTGGCGTATGCACGCAGGCACGGTAAGCCGGGCGCACGTCTGCGCGCCTGAGCGCCCGTGCAGGCGGCGGTGAAATCGGAGCGGACTTTCCGCGCGGCAAACGTGATCCTCGGCAAGAGTTCGCGAACAGGATTTCAGCGAATCTCCGGCAGCTCAAAGTTCCGCCGTCAACGACAGCCGCAGCATGCGCGGTTCGACCGGGTGGAGGTGAGAGTCGTTGACGCCTGCCGCAGACTCACCCGGCAGGCGCGAGGTGTAGAAATAGGTGATGTCGTTGTCGCGGCTGTTGAAGACGTTGATGAGTTCGACGCCGGCGGTCAGCCCCTTGAGAATCCGATAACCCGCCTGCGCGTTGACTACCGTGGTGGTTTTCGAGCGTGCGCTGTTGTCCTCGATCAGCGGCGCCGGACCGAGATGGCGCACACGCAGGCCGCCGCTCCAGCCCCGAGTTTCCGGCACGCTGACGCCCAGCGAAAGCACATTCTCGACGGCGTTGGGGATGCGATTGCCGACAGGCGACTCCAGGCGCGCGCGCGATGCTGCGTAATCGGCGTCCAGCGCCAACCATCTCAACGGTGTGTAGTACGCGGAAAACTCCACACCGCGGCGATGACTGGCGCCACTGGGCTGGCTGGTGCCGTCGTCGCCGGAGTAGATCAGCTCGGAACCCAGTTCCAGTTGCCACAGGGTCAGCGTCAGCTTGGTCTGCGGAATGATCGCGCTGACCACGCCGAGATCGATGCCGCGTGCTTTGACCAGCGAGGTGACACCCGCCTGCGGCGTGACGCCGTCGTTGGGATCGACGGTGAGAGTGATGCCGCGCGCGTCGTTGCTGTGAAAGCCGTAGCCGAAGTTGACGAAATATCCGGTCTTGTCCCACGGCCCGAAAATCAGGCTGAGTTTGGGGCTGCTGATCGTCGCGGTGCGGTTGCCGGAGTTGGCCGGCAGGTTGGCATCGACCAGAAAGCGGTAGGCATCCACGCGCATGCCCACGACCGAACGAAACACATGCGACCACTTTTGAGTGCTGCTCAGATAGATGCCTTCGCTGAGTTCGCGTACCTTGTCCTGGCGCACGGTTTTGAGTTGCGTGCGCGCCTTCGTATCGTATAGCCCGACCGGCAGGATATCGTCGTCGCGGAACTGGCTGCCGATCTCCAGATCGACGGGTATCGGCAACGGCAGCAGCCAGTAGCGGCGCGCGTTGAGGCCGTAGACGCGGCGGTTGTCGAACTGCTCGAACTGGTCGCCGTTGACCGGATCGCGCAGGTAATAAGTGAAATTCGAAAACAAATGGAGCCGGTAAGCCAGCGCGTAGCCCTGCACCTGCCAGTTGCCGTTGTGCGCGCTGCCACGCCAGTCGAAGTCCGCGCTGATGCGATGTGTCCTGCCGCCATCGGTCGGATCGATGTAGCCGTAGCGGCTGATCTGGCCGTCCTCGATCGCGCGCTGCGGAATCTGGTCGGTGGAGGTCCACTGGTTGCGGTAGCCCTCCAGTGCCAGCGTGTAGCCATCGGTCTCGTTGCCACGATTAAAGCGCGCGATGCCCGCCAGTTTTTTCTCGTTGGCCCCGAGAACGTATGGACCCTGGTAGAGCGTGCCGTCTAGTCCGAGCAACAGCGTGCCCCCGGCGACCCTGGGCGATCCTGCGAGCAGCAGGCGGTTGTAGCCGTCCTGACCAACGCTGTATTTGGCGATTGGCCGCGGCAGTTGATCGACATAATGCAGGTCTGCGGAACCGGCGGCGGAGAAATCGCCGACATCGGCGTAATACGGCCCCTTGCGGTAATCCAGCGAGCCGATCAGCTCCGGGATCACGAAGTTGAGATCGGAATAACCCTGGCCGTGCGCATGGGTGCGCATGTTGACCGGCATGCCGTCCACCGTCGTGGCGAAGTCGGTGCCGTGGTCGAGATTGAAGCCGCGCAGGAAATACTGGTTGGCCTTGCCCTCGCCACTGTGCTGGGTGACGATCATGCCGGGCACGAATTCGAGCAATTCGCCGGTGCGTTCGATCGGGCGCTGCGCCAGCTGGTCGGCGGTGACGAAGCCCTGCGTTGCCGACAACGCCGCGTCCTGCAGTGGTAGCGCCGCCGTCACCGTCACCGGATCGAGCTGCACCGTGGGCACGCCGCCCGCTTCGGCCGCCGTGAACCCGCCGCACAGGAACGTGGCGACCACAACAAAAATACGTCGTGCGATGGGCATGCGGTGTTTCCCTGGGACGCTGATTCCTGTCCCGTGAGGCATACGCCATCGTTGCGAAGATGGATGCACGGACCGGCTGCATCCGGTCTGCCGTGAACTGCGTATCCCCTAGCTCACCCGTACCAAAACCAGGGGAAATTCATGTTCAGAAAATCGTTAGGTTTCACATTGCTGGCCGGTAGCGCTTTAGCGCTGGCCAGTTCCGCGACATTCGCATCGAGTCACCGCGAAGCACCATTCATATCCGGTATGCCGAAAGTGGATGGCACCGATTTCTACATGTTCAACAGTTACGAGGCGGGCCGTTCGGGATTCGTCACGATCCTGGCCAATTACGACCCGCTGCAGGATTCCTACGGCGGCCCAAATTATTTCGCACTCGATCCCAATGCCTTGTACGAAATCGAGATCGACAACAACGGTGATTCCCAGGAAGATTTGACGTTCCAGTTCCAGTTCAAGAACACTTTCGCCGGCATCGCTGTGCCGACCGGCAATCCGGGCGGCAACGTCGCCATCCCGCTGATCAATGCCGGCGCAGTCGATGCCAGCGGCAGCAATCTCAATCGAACTGAAACCTACACCGTCAATCTGGTGCGCGGAAACCGGCGCACCGGTACGGTCAGCGCAATCAAAAATGCCGCCGACGGCGCCACCACGTTCACCAAGCCGGTGGACAATATCGGCACCAAGTCGATTCCCGACTATCCCACCTACGCAAAGAATTTCATCTATAACGTCAATATCCCGGGTTGTGCAACGCCGGCAAAACTGTTTGTCGGACAGCGCGCAGAGGGCTTTGTCGTTAACTTGGGACAGGTGTTCGATCTGGTGCATCTCAATCCGCTGGGCAGCCGCACCTCGGCGGCAACGGCGGCAAACCCGACCGGCAACACGATCGGGGACAAGAACATCACCACGCTGGCGCTGGAAGTCGCAGCCAGCTGCCTGACCAACGGCAACGATCCGGTCATCGGCGGCTGGACCACGGCCAGCATCCGCCAGAGCCGGGTGCTGAACCCGTCGCCGACCGGGCCGACCGATTCGGCGGCAGGCAAGGGGCCGTCGGTCGTGGGCGGTGCGTGGACACAGGTTTCGCGTCTGGGTTCGCCACTGGTCAATGAAGTGGTCATCGGCATCACGGACAAGGATAAATTCAACTTCAGCGAGCCCAAGAACGATGTCGCCAATTTCGGCAAGTACGTGCTGTATCCGACGCTGCCGGTACTGGTCGACGCGCTGTTTCCGGGTGCAACGCATGTCCCCGCAACGCCGCGCAACGATCTGCTCGCCGCATTCGTCACTGGCATCACCACCGGTCCGAACGATACTCCGGCCAACTTCAAGTTCACTGCGCCAGCGAATCTGACCGTGCCGGGCGAGATGCTGCGCCTCAATACCGCCATTGCTGCTGCGCCGGTCGCGCAGCAGAAGGACTTGGGCTTTCTGGCCTGTGACCTCGCGGGCTTTCCCAACGGGCGCCGGCCGGTGGACGACGTCGTCGATATCGAGCTGACGGTTGCCGAGGGCGCCATTACGGCGGCCAATCCCAACAAGCTCCAGACCTGCGATCTGAGCGGCGCGGCCCCACAGATCGTGAATGCGGGCGCCGTGGTCAACGATGGCGCAGAACCTGATCCGAGTGCCTATCTCACGGTATTCCCCTATCTCAATAACCCGGCGCCGGGCGCAATGTAAGGAGGAATTCCATGAAACTGCGAACTCTGCTGATGACGGCGATAACAGCATCGACGCTGTTACTGTCCGGCTGCTGGATCAACGAAGGTCTGTCGACCAACGCCAATAATGGCGGGTCTGCGACCACAACCGTGAAGAGCCTGGCGGCCAACCAGATCAACACCGCCACGACTGGAACCTGCGATACCTTGCCGCCGCAGGAGATCAATAACGTGACATTCACTGCCGATGACACCGCCACCGATGTGGCTACGCTGACACCTGCTTGTAAACCCAGCCCATAACGTCCCCTCCAATTGAGATTTATGGGCTATTACGCCCCGCCGATCTGGCGGGGCATTTTTTTGGGTTCGGATAGGGCGGACATCGACACGGTGCTGAAGCATCGGGCCGACCCGCCGCTACATTCGCACCGCAGCTCAAGCCATCAGGGCGGCGTTAGAAAAGCCGTGCCCGGAATGACCACATCGAACGCACGCTGGATCAGCCACAGGCTGGCGATGGCGATAATCAGCACCGACCCCCAGCGCACCACGCCGATCTGGTAAAACCGCGTGCGGCGCACCAGAAAGGCCAGCGGCACGAACGGCAGCACGATGGCTTCCTGACCCAGTTCCACGCCGAGGCTGAAACCGCTCAGCGAGGCGGTCATCGAAGCCGCCGTTAACTGCAAGCCGGCCAGCGCGCTGGCGAAACCGAGGCCGTGGATGAATCCGAACGTGAAGGCAACCAGCCATGCGCGGCCGCTGATCAGCGGGAACAGGTTGTTGCCAGCGGCGATGATGATCGACAGTGCAATCCCCGATTCGACCAGCCGGCTCGGCAAATGCACATAGCCGAGCACCGACAGCGTCAGCGTCACCGAGTGCGAGAAGGTGAACGCCGATACGACCTTGATCAGTTCGATCAGTGCGCCGCCCAGATGCGGCGCCGGCATCCAGTCCGATTTGAAGGTTTGCGCGGCGGCTAGCGGTGAGTTCTTCTGCCGCCTGAGCAGCACGGCCGGCAGCAACAGCGAGAAGATGAACAGCAGGTGATCCGGCCCGGTCCAGATGTGCCAGACGCCATCTTTGAGAAAGCTCCTGAACTGCTGCCAGAGATCGGGCTTGCGCAGGTTCAGCGTGGTGATCGGGTTTTTCGGACCCAGCACCGCTTCGGCGATCTGGTTACCGGCGTGGATCGTGACGATGCCGCGGTGATACGGGTCCACATCCTGGAACAGGCGATAGACCACGGTCAGCTTGCTCGGAATCTCCGTGTCGCAGACCGCATCGAACAGGATCACGTCGTAGGCGCCGTCGGTGTGGTCGTCGATCATCTGGCCGCTGCCGTGCAGCGCGCAGGTCAAGCCGTCGCCCTTGATCGCGATGCGGTTCAGCGCATAGCGCTCGATCGCGCTGCGCTGGGCCTTGACCTCGCCCCAGGTGATCGCGCCGTCGTGGTTGCTGTCGATGTCGATGACGAAACTGAGATCGCGCAGCGCGATGTCGAACTGGCCGTGCAGCGCGTTCAGGTTAGACGGATCGGTGCGCAGCACCAGGTAGGCGTCGCTTTCCTTGTGCGCCAACGCCGACAGCGGCGCCAGCGACAGGGCGGCGAGCAGCGCGAGCGGTATCAGCCGGCGGAGGTTCATGGCGATGTCGTTTGGGGAGCGGCGGTGTTAGCCGCGCGTTGCGCGATGGCTTTGCGGACCGCGGCGGCCAGCGCCAGCACGCGCGGATATTCGAGATGCGTCTGATCGAGATATTCCAGCACCGGCGCAGCGGCTTCCGGCGTATCGGATGCCAGCGCGGCCTCCAGGTAGATGCGTGCGTCTTCCGGCGCGCGCTGGATGGTCCAGTCCGCCTCGGCGATTTTCAGCGCACGCGCCGGGTCATGCTGGAGTACCAGCACGAAGCGGGCCTGCTCACGGGCGTAGAGCGTGGTGTCGCCGCGCAGTTCGAGGTCGTGGAACCGCGTTGCCATTTCCTGCGTGTCGGCCGCCGCCTGCGGCAGCTTCAGCATCGCCTCGGCCAGCACCAGCCGCAGGAACGAGGTGTCGGACTGCCGGTAATTCTTGACCAGATCGATCACCGCCTGCGGCTGGTTCTGGTCGAGCAGGAAATCGCCGTAGGTCGCGAGCAGGAAGTTGTCGCCGGGCGCCAGTTGCAGCGCAGCGCGGTAGTGCGCATCCGCAATCTGGTCTTCGCCGCCGTGGTAGCGCGCGGCATCGGCGAGCAGACCTTCGGCCCAGGCCCTGATCGTCACAGACTTGGGCGACTCCTGAGTGAGCAGAAGCTGGATCACGTCGTAGCCGCTCTCGGCATGGCCGCTGACCGCGTTGAGTCCGCCGATGCAGCTCGCGGCGACCAGTGCATCCATGCCGCCCATGAGATGTGCGCAGGCGTGCCGCGCAGCGTCGAGATTGCCCTGGATCTGTTCGACCGAAGCCAGCGTCAGCCGCGCCTGGCCGTTGTCGGGGTCGGCTTTGAGGATCGCGAGCAGGATCGTGCGGGCATCCTGGAATTTGTGACGGCTTTGCAGGATGGTGGCCTTGAGCAGCAACACCGAAAGCGGCACCGGCTGTTGCGCCAGCCAGGGCTCGATCACTGCCAGCGCGCGGCCGAGATAGCGCGCGTCGCCGGTTTCGCGGCCGTAGTCGATGTAGGCGCGCGACAGTTTTTCCGCAACAGCCAGATCGTGCGGCTGTGCGCTGGCCTGCGCTCTCAGCAGATCGAACTGGCGCACCCGCGGATCGGTACTGGACGGGATGTGCTGCAGAACCGCGCTGTCGTCGTGCGGGGTGTAGGGCTGTGCGAGTCCGGCGGCGCTGGTGGCCGGAGCGAACAATAGCAGGGCCAGAAAACCTGGCGCCACCATGCGCAACGGCTTGCGCGCGATTCGGAGGCCATGATTGCCGCGAGGATTTGCGCAGGGCGGGATAGGACGTGTTGGCGGCATCAGTTTCCTTACGCGTCATCGGCGGGCGTGGATGCAAATATCTGCGATATCGCCCCGCCCACCGGCATTTCGCATAAAGTCACGAACCCGCTCCATCGACGCGCGTCACGCTAAATGAAAAAAACCACGACCCATCCGCAGAAAACCCGCAAGGCCTATGACAACGGCGCGTTCCTGCACAGCGAAGCGGCGCGCGGGCTGCGTATCCTGTCGGAGTACCTGGAGCCCGAGCAGCGCTTGCGGCGTCTCAACATCAACAACGGCGTGATTTTTTTCGGCTCGGCGCGCACCACGCCGGGCGGCCGGCCGGACTACTACGCGGCGGCGGCGAACGTCGCCGAGCGCATCGCGCAATGGACTCTGCACAGCCATTCGCCCAAGGAGCGCTACTACATCGTCACCGGTGGTGGCCCCGGCATCATGCAGGCCGCGCATGAGGGCGCGGCGCGGGTCAATCGCGCGCTCAATATCGGCCTGAACATTTCACTGCCGTTCGAGCAGCACCTCAATCCTTGCGTCAAACCGAATCATGCCTTCGAGTTTCACTACTTCTTCATGCGCAAATTCTGGTTTCTCAACCTCGCACGCGCGGCGGTGATTTTCCCCGGCGGCTTCGGCACGATGGATGAGCTGTTCGAGTTGCTGACCCTGACCCAGACCGGCAAATCGTCGCCGATGCCGATCCTGCTGTACGGGCGCGCCTATTGGCAGCGAACGATGAACTTCAAGTCGCTGGCGCAGGCCGGGCTGATCTCGCGCGAAGACCTCAAGTTGTTCAAGATCGTGAACAGTGTCGAGGAGGCTTGCGCCGAATTGGGCAAGGGACTGTGTGGGAATGCGGGTGCCGTGAAAGCCGTGAAAAGCGTCACCCGCTAGGCGAAATCCGTTCCCGACAGGTGTTATAAATTATTTAATTTTTTATAATATATTATATAAATTATAACAAGATTTACAGCGCAATCAGGCACAGCGGGTGGGGTTTTCCGGGTTAGCGACGGCCGCTGCGAGGCTCGTCGAACAACTCGTCCAGATCATCGCCGACCTGATGGCGCAGTTCGCGCTCTTCCTTGAATTTCTCGACGTCGCGCCAGTCGCGCAGCTTTTCGGCCGGGGCCGGAATCTCGATCTCGACGTTGATGGCCTCTTCCTCGCTGGAGTCGCTGTCGTCAACAAACTCGTCGTAGCTCTTGGGAGCTTCGGGCTGCTGCTGTTTTTGTTGCTTCTTGGACTTGCGCGGCATTGCGATCCTCTGCACAAAGAAATTCACGACAATTTCGCGCGCTATTTATCAGGCTTTTATGCGGCTGTGAAGAGGGTGCGTATGAATCCTCTAAAAACCGTTGTGAAAATCGCCCGACCGGCGGAGCCGCCGCGCCTGCGCTACAGCAGCTTTTCGCGCCGCGCACGGCGCAGATCGACCGGATGATCCACGTCCCAGAGCTGCGGCAGCAGGGTCGTGCGCAGGCCTCTGGCGCGCAGGTGTGCCAGGGTCTGGCGCAGTTCATGGCCGGAGCTCCAGGCGATGCCGCGCAGGGCGCCGGGAGCGGCAAGCCGCGCGCCCAGCAGCACGTAGCCGCCATCCGCTGCCGGTTGCAGCACCCAGTCGGCGTCTCGCTCCAAGGTCTGGAAGGCTTGCGCGAGATCGTGCGCGGTCAGCGCTGGGCAGTCGGTGCCGACGATGACGGCGCTGGGGGCGCCGCGAGCAAGCGCTTGCGCAAGCACCCGGCTCATCTTGCGCCCCAGATCGCCGGACGGCTGGCGCTGCAGGGTGACGCCCCATTGCCGGCGGCAGGCGTGAAAGAAACCGTGGCGCGTATCCGGCGCGCACCACAGCTGCACCCGCATGCCGGTCGCCGCAGCGGTGGCCAGCGTGCGCAAAGTCAGCTGGCGGTGGATGCGGGCCGCGCCGCGTGCGCCATGCCGGCGCATCAACCGGGTCTTGCACTGTCCGGGCACCGGCGCGCGCGCGAAGATCATCAGGCAGGGTGCGGCAAGGCGGGCGGGAGGCATTATGTCGAAATGCGGAGGGCGGGCCGCAAAGCTAACACGCATCGACAGCGCGGGACGAAGCGCGCATCGGGCTGGTGTTTTGCGCGCCGGCTGCTAAAATGCGCGGCCTTGTCGTGGGGCGGTAGCTCAGCTGGGAGAGCGCTGCGTTCGCAATGCAGAGGTCGGGAGTTCGATCCTCCTCCGCTCCACCAATTCAAGGCTCGCAATAATCCCGAATAAACAAAAACCCGCAGATTGCGGGTTTTTTGTTGGGCGCCTGTGACGGCATCCGGCATCGCATTAAAAAAACCCGGCGCCATAAATGACGCCGGGTTTTTATCGTGCAAGCGGCACAACAGCAGTCGATGAACTACGGGGCCATGTTGCCGGCCGTGCAGAGCTCGTTGACATGCATGGCGTCACCCACGTCGGCCGACAGCAACGGCGGCGACAACGAAATATTGGCGCTGTCGTAGGGTTTGGTCGCCTGCACGCCGACGAAGGCATTTGTGGCACCGGTGACGTTCTGTCCCAGCAGTGCAATCTGAGTTTGAGTGAGGCTGATGGACTCCTGGGCGACATTGTTCAGGTAGGTCGTGACCTTGACGCTGCCGAGCAGCGCCGCGGTGACGGTACCCGCAGGGAACTGCACGGCGAACACCGCGTAGCCGCCCGGCGGGACCGTGGTTCCGGCCGGCAGCAACACGGTCTGACCGACCGAGTCGACCGCCGCCAGGGCGCCTGCGGTCAGGGCGAAGGTCGAATGCGTATCCAGATTGCCGTCGATCGCCAGGTCGGCATCCTTGACGCTGTTGAGCAGGGCCGTGGCGGTCGTGCCGCCGAGCGTGTTGAGCAGCGGCGTCAAGGTGCCGCCGACCAGGCCATTGACGCTGGTCTGGGTGGTTGCGCCGTATTGCTTCTGCGCGCTGTCGGTGCAGATGAAATGTCCCGGTACGGCGGTGCCGCCGTTGGTGATGGTGGTTGGCGTGGTGCCATTGTTGGGGAAAGGCCCGCCGGTAGCGCCGCCGGTGACCGGGCCGGTGCCGTTGCCATTGCCGCCGCCGGCAAAACCCGAGCCCGGGCCATTGGCGTCGCAGCCCGACAGGGCGGCGACGGCGACGATGGCGCAGGCCAGCGTGAGTTTTTTAAACGTGTCGATACTCATGATATGGAACTCCATGATGTCTGATTGCCCGTGGCTCAATTGAGGATGCGCAGTTCGACGCGGCGGTTCAGTTCGCGTCCGTCCGCGGTGTCGTTGCTGGCGATGGGATTGGCCTTGCCATAACCCTTCACGGTCATCTGGGCGTCGGGGATGCCCGCCTTGACCAGATAATCCTTCACCGCCTGTGCGCGTCCCTGCGACAGTTTCAGGTTGTACTTGGCGGAGCCGACCGAGTCGGTATAACCCGCAACCTCCACGTTCATATCGGGGTATTTCTTCAGTAGGCCCGCGGCCAGGTTCAGGATGGTCTCGCCATCCGGCATGATGCGGGTCTTGTTGAATTCAAAATGAAGTCCCTTGAGCGAGATGACCTTGCCCAGCGGGCAGCCGTCGCCATCGACGCGCGTCTTGGGCGGCGTGTCGGGGCATTTGTCGGCCGAGTCGACGACGCCGTCGCCATCCGAATCCTTGAGACCGGTGTCTTGTTGCACGACCTTGACCACGGTGACTGGCTGCGGCGCGGGCAGCGGCGTGTTGTGCGTCGCCGTCAGCGGAATTTCCAGACCGAGGCCGATGCGGATGTCCCTGGGCTTGTTGTTCCAGCCATCGTAGACGTAGCGCGCTTCGGCGCGGATCTGCGCCGGGAAATTCTCGCTCAGCGGTGCGGTGACGAAGCCGGCGCCGGCATTGGCATACCAGGAGTAGCCGTCCTTGTTGTCGGGGTAGACATCGTTGTGATCGCCGCCCGCGCCGATCAGGACGAACGGCGTGAAGCTGCTGCGATCGCCGAAGGCGTAGGTCAGGTCGAGGCCGAGCCCCTGATGATAGAAATCGGTGCCGCCGCTGTTGCCGGTTTCGAAGTTGTCGAAGAAGCCGCCCACTTCAATGCCGAACTGATTGGCGAATTGATAGCCATAAAGAAACTGGCCGCCACTGCCGTGCTTGACGTTCGGGCCGCGCCGCTTCTGGGTGACGATGGTGTAGGTGCCCATGCCGGCGAGATAGCTGCTCTCGTGCGAGGCATTTTCCGCTGGCGCAGCCGCAGCCGATGTATCTGTGGCCGATGCGGAGGTATCGGTTGCGGCAGCGGATGAATCAGTCGCTGCTGCCGATGAATCCGTAGCGGGTGCTGCGGCTTCCGGAGTCGTGGCCGATGAATCGGTCGCGGGCGCGGAGGCGTCTGTGGCTGGAGCAGTTGAATCGGGCGCTGTTGCCGATGAGTCCGCGGCTGGAGCCGATGTGTCTGCCGCCGGAGTGGATGTGTCGGTCGCTGCTGCGGCGTCCGAGCTGTCGGTGACGGGTGTCGGCGCGGTGGCGGCATCTTGTGCCCATGCTGCGCCGGACAGTGTCAGTACCAATATTCCAGACCACAATAAGCTACGCATAGTGACGTCCCCTGTTGTTTTTGTTGACCCCAGTGCTTTGACAGCATGAGAAGGATGCAGTGACCCGATAAAATTATGTGGGCCTGTGCCTGCTCTGTCTGTAGGAAAATATCGATTGCACTATTGGCGAAGGTCTAGCCCGGGGGCGTGTCAAGAATTTGCTTGGCATGTGAACGGCATCAGCTGTTTCAGGGTCATTACAGTAGTCTGAATCTGAAACTACAAAGGGCTGCGTGGTTCATGAACGAGGTGTGGGCGTGAGATGGTTGCCGGTGATATGGGTGGCAGTGTGTGCGGTTCTGCCGGGTTCCTCGAGAGCGGGCAGTAC
>JBOICJ010000093.1:0-2610 GCA_050740035.1 Stenotrophobium sp.
CGGTGTTTGAATGGAATCCGATCATTCCGGCTTTTCGCTCGATCTCTGAATTGTTGAGCGTCAAACGTGAACTGGACACCGTGCGCACGTCCATGAACCCGGCCTGCGCCATCAGACGACGGAAATCCTCGATATATAACGCGCCACCCAAGCATTCGCCCAGCAGCAGCGGGTCCTGCGCCAAAGACTCCGGCACCCGCCGATCCGCGAACACGTCGGAAAAATACAGTTCACCGCCGGGCTTGAGCACGCGATAAATCTCGCGGAACACGCGCGCCTTGTCCGGCGACAGGTTGAGCACGCAGTTGGAGATCACCAGATCGACCGAAGCATCGGCGATGCCCGCGCCCTTCAAGTCTTCGATATAACCCTCGCGGAATTCGACGTTGGCGTGACCGAATTTATCGGCGTGCCAATCCTGATGGCGGCGCGCGACGGCGAGCTGTTCCGCCGTCATGTCCACGCCGATCACGAAGCCCTGCGGCCCGACCAGTTTCGACAGTACGTAGCAGTCGCGGCCCGATCCGCAGCCGAGATCCAACACGGTGACGCCATCCAGCCCCGGCGGCATCGGCGATCCACAACCGTAGAAACGCTCGCGCACCTCCGGGTGGATGACGGCGACGATCGCTGCCAGATGCGGCGGCATGGCATCGGCCAGACAGCAGGCCGAAGTCTGCAAATCAGCGGAAGATTTCAAAATCTTGCCGTAGTAATCCCGCACCGTATCGATCGCATCCTGCGTGCCGCTCATGTCGCCCTCGCCGTTCAATGCACAAATATTCTCGTCACCAGCATCATGCCGCCGCCGATCACGGCGGCCAGCGGTAAAGTCAGTATCCAGGCCAGCACGATACCCGCAATCATTTTTCCGCGCGCCTGCCCGGTGACCGTGCCGATGCCGAACAGCGCCCCCACCGATACATGCGTGGTGGAGACCGGCAGTGCCAGCGGCGACGCCAGAATCACCAGCGTCGAGGTCACCAGATTGGCGGTCAGGCCCTGGCCGGAATTCATCCGCGTGATTTTCTGCGACAGCGTCTGCGCGACACGGCCACCGCTGAGCAAGCCGCCCGCGGCCATGATCACCGCAATCATGACGAAGGACGGGGCGCCGTGCAGGGATGGCAGGCACAGGATGCCGAGGCCGACCAGCTTGGGCGTGTCGTTCATGCCGCGGGCAAATCCAACCGCGCCGGCGCTGAGATAGTGCAGGCTGTCGATCACCGAATTGGCAGAAAGGCCGATCAAGCGGCCGGCATAGCGCTCCTCGCACTGCGCCTGCTGTCCGGTGGTGACGCTGACAAATGCCGCCGCTGCTCCGTCCGCACCGACTGCGACCTCCTGTCCGGCGCAGACACAACTCTGCTTGGTGATGCCGAGTCGCTGGCGACTCCAGCGCAGCAGTGGATACAGCGGCATCGCCAGCAGGATCGACAGCAGCGGACTGAGCGCCAGCGGCAGGAACACCGATTGACCAACCTTGTCCCAGGCCACGCCACTGCCGGCGGATACCACCATCGCCGCGCCGCACAGCGCGCCGATCAGCGCATGCGTGGTCGATACCGGCAGGCCATAGCGATTGGCCAGCAGTACGGTTGCCGCCGCACCCGCACAAACCGCCAGCGGAAACGCCGGCATCGCCAGCACCTGCTGCGCGATGAACAGCTTGCCGCTGAACGCCGCGACCATCGCCGAAGCCAGCCACAGCGCGGCGATGGCGCCGGCAAAGGTCGTTGCCGTACCCCACAGCAGCGCCTTGCGGTAATCGGTGGTGCCGCTGCCGAATAATGTCGCAACGCCTTTGAAATTATCGTTCGCGCCGTTGGCGTAGGTCAGCAGCAGTGCGCAAGCTAGGGCAATCCATACGCTCATGAAAGGTTTTCCGGTACCGGACTGGGTTGATGGAATTCCGACGCCCCCGCCCGATGTTTGTTACAGACCGCGTAACAAATCGCCACGCAGTTCGTCTATCTCTGCATCTTTCGCGTCGTCACAGGGGCATAATCATGCCATTCTCTGCTTCAGATACGGAGCCTGCATGCCCGCGGATTCACCTGAACACGATGATCGCGAACAGGTTCGTCAATTGCTGGCGCGCGATGCGAAGACCTGCGAAACGACCATCCGCCGCTACCAGGCAATCATGATGTCGGTCGCCCGCGGCATCGTTCGCGATACACAGATTGCCGAGGAAGTGGTGCAGGAGGCGTGGATCTCGGCGTTTCGTGCGCTGCCGGCATTTGAATACCGCTCCAGCTTCAAGACCTGGCTGCTGCGCATCGTCTCCAACGAAGCCAAGGATCGCCTGCGCGGCAAACCGCGTGAAACCTCGCTGGAGGAAATGGCGCAAGGCCCGGCCAACCTCGGCAGCGACCGCTTCGACAACAGCGGCCACTGGCGCGAACCGCCGGCGCTGTGGGAACAGGACACGCCGGAAGCCCTGCTCAGCGAGGAGCACCTGCGCGACTGTCTGCAAAAACACATGAACCTGCTGCCGCCGGCGCAGCATACCGTCATCACCCTGCGCGAACTGGAGGGCCTGGATTTTTCCGAGATCGCGATTCAACTTGCCATCACCGAACAAAACGTGCGCGTGATGCTGCATCG
>JBOICJ010000094.1:0-8546 GCA_050740035.1 Stenotrophobium sp.
TCCCAAAGCCGGGCGCAAGCTCGCGGCCAACGAGTCCTGCGCCGTGGTCGAATCGGTCAAGGCGGCTTCCGATGTCTACGCGCCGGTTGCCGGTGAAGTGATCGAGGGCAATGCGGCATTGACCGATGCGCCGGAGACGCTCAACAGCGACCCTTACGGTGCCGGCTGGATGTGGAAGCTCAAGCCGTCGAATCCCGCCGATGTTGGCGCACTGCTGGACGCCGCCAGCTATCAAAAGCTGATCGATGAACTGAGCTGAGAACAAGCATGCCGTTTATCCCGCATACCGAGACCGACATCCGCGACATGCTCGCTGCGATTGGCGCGAACAGCATCGACCAACTGTTCGACGAGATCCCGCAGGAACTGCGCAGCGGCAAGCTGAGCAAAATTCCCGAGGGCTTGCCGGAGATGGAGGTTTCGGCGCTGTTGCGATCGCGTGCGCGGCAGGACGGTGCGCCGCTGAATTTCATCGGTGCCGGCGCTTACGAGCATCACATTCCGGCGGCGGTGTGGGAGATCACCACGCGCGGCGAGTTTTATTCGGCGTACACGCCGTATCAGGCCGAGGCCAGTCAGGGCACTCTGCAAGTGCTCTACGAATTCCAGAGCATGATGACCGCGCTGACCGGCATGGATGTGTCGAACGCGTCGATGTACGACGGCGCGTCGGCGCTGGCAGAGGCGCTGTTGATGGCGCTGCGCGCCAATCGCAAGAACACCTCGGGCAAGATGCTGGTGCCGGCCTCGGTCCATCCGTATTACCGCGAAACCGCGCATAACATCACGCACGCGCAGGGCATCGTGCAGGCGCCGCTGGTTTACTGCGCCGAGAGCGGCCGCACGATGGCGGAGCAGTTGAAACCCTACGAGGGTCAGGACATCACTGCGCTGGTGATTCAGCAGCCGAATTTCTTCGGTGTGATGGAAGGGGTCGATACACTCACCGACTGGGCGCACGCGCAGGGCGCGCTGGTGATTGCGGTAGTCAATCCGACTTCGCTGGCACTGCTCAAGCCGCCGGGGCTATGGGGCCAATCGGGCGCCGATATCGTCTGCGGGGAAGGTCAGCCGATGGGTGCGCCGCTGGCTTCGGGCGGGCCGTATTTCGGATTCCTCACCACCAAGATGGAATTCGTCCGGCAGATGCCGGGGCGCATCGTCGGCCGCACGGTCGATCTTGACGGCAAGCCGGGTTTTACCCTGACCTTGCAGGCGCGCGAACAACACATCCGCCGCTCCAAAGCGACTTCCAACATCTGCACCAATCAGGGCTTGCTGGTGACGGCCGCCACCATCTACATGTCGCTGCTCGGCCCCGAAGGTCTGGCGCGTGTCGCGTCCGCGAGCATGGCCAACCTGCGCAAGCTGACCGCTGCACTTTCGCAAATCCCCGGAGTTGGTACGGCATTTAACGGTGCCCATTTCCACGAGGCGGTCTTCAAGCTGCCCAAGCCGGTTGCGCCGGTGCTGGAAAAACTCGCGGCCGAGGGAATACTCGGCGGTTTCGATCTGACGCGTCATTATCCTGAACTGGGGCAGGCGCTGCTGGTCTGCACGACCGAGACCAAGACCGATGCACAGATCAGGATTTTTGCCGACGCCCTGCAACGGGCCTTACAGTCATAACCCGCACATCACCGACAGGAGAACGCAAATGGCTACGATCACCCTGCATGGCAATCCCGTGGAAACCAGCGGCGACCTTCCCGCCAAAGGCGGTGCCGCACCCGGCTTTCGTCTGGTCAATGCCGAGCTGAAGGACGTGTCTCTGCACGACTACGCCGGCAAGAAAAAGGTGCTCAATATCTTCCCTTCGATCGACACGCCGACCTGTGCGACCTCCGTGCGGAAATTCAATGAACGTGCGGCCAGTCTCAAGGATGCCGTCATTCTGTGCATCTCGGCCGATCTGCCTTTCGCGCAAAAGCGCTTCTGCGGCGCTGAAGGCCTGAGCAATGTCATCACGCTTTCCCTGATGCGCGGCCACGGCTTCGCCAAGGACTATGGCGTGCAGATCGAGACCGGTCCGCTGACGGGTCTGACCGCGCGTGCGGTGGTCGTGCTCGATGGCAACAACACCGTCGTGCATTCCGAACTGGTCAAGGAGATTGGCGACGAACCCGACTACGCCGCAGCGCTGAAAGCGCTGGGCTGAGGGCGCCCGCGTGCGTGGGGTCTTGAAATTGATCGCAATGCTGGCAGTCGTTCTGCTGGCGGGGCTGGGCATCCTGATGGTGCTGGACATCGTCCCGCGCGAACTGTTCCAGCCGCTGGTGCTGCGGGGGCTGATGGTCGTGGTCATCGTCTTCGCCGCGAGTCTGGTAGTGGGTCTGCTGATGAAATCTGGAAATTCGGAAAAACCATGATGGAAAAACTGATTTTTGAAATCTCCGCGCCGGGGCGTGGGGCGACCTCGCAGATGCCGGATGCCGCGGTGGATTTGTCGGGGGTGCCCGAGCATCTGCGGCGCCGGCAGCGGCCGCTACTGCCGGAAGTGTCGGAGTTGCAGGCGGTGCGTCATTTCACGCGCCTGTCGCAACGGAATTTCTCCATCGACACGCATTTTTACCCGCTGGGTTCGTGCACCATGAAGTACAACCCGCGGGCCTGCAATACGCTGGCGATGCTGCCGGAATTCCTGGCGCGTCATCCTCTGGCGCCGTCCAGCCACAGTCAGGGTTTCCTCGCCTGCATGTACGACTTGCAGGAGATATTGAAGGAAGTCACCGGCATGGCCGGTGTCTCGCTGACGCCGATGGCCGGCGCGCAGGGCGAGTTTGCCGGCGTCGCCATGATGCGCGCCTATCACCAGTCGCGCGGCGATACGGCGCGCACCGAGATTCTGGTCCCGGATGCCGCGCACGGCACCAATCCCGCGACCGCGACACAGTGCGGCTTTGCCGTGCGTGAAATTCCGACCGATGAGCATGGCGATGTCGATCTGGCTGCGCTCAAGGCGGCGGTGGGCCCGCAGACGGTCGGCATCATGCTGACCAACCCGTCCACGTTCGGCGTGTTCGAACGCAACATCAAGAAGATCGCCGAAATCGTGCATCAGGCGGGTGGTTTGCTGTATTACGACGGCGCCAATCTCAACGCGATCCTGGGCAAGGTGCGGCCGGGCGACATGGGTTTTGATGTCATTCACATGAACCTGCACAA
Source organism: Stenotrophobium sp. (assembly GCA_050740035.1). Lineage (GTDB taxonomy): Bacteria > Pseudomonadota > Gammaproteobacteria > Nevskiales > Nevskiaceae > Stenotrophobium. The sequence continues at coordinate 3,166 of JBOICJ010000094.1, forward strand.
GACTTTTTCCACGCCGCATGGCGGTGGTGGGCCGGGCGCAGGCGCGGTGGGCGTATCGGAGCGGCTCAAGCCATTTATGCCGATTCCGCTGGTGGCGCGCGACGGCGATAGTTACCGCTGGCTGGACGAGCGCGACCTGCCGCAGAGCATCGGCCGGCTGTCGGCGTTCATGGGCAATGCCGGCGTGTTGATGCGCGCTTACATCTATGCGCGTCTTCTGGGGCGCAAGGGCATGCACCGTGTCGCCGAGTTCGCGACGCTCAACGCCAACTATCTTGCCGTGCGCCTGCGCGACAAGGGCTTCGACCTGGCGTTTCCGGCGCGTCGAGCCAGCCACGAATTCATCATTACGCTCAAGCGCCAGAAGCACGAGATTCAGTTGACGGCCACCGACGTCGCCAAGCGCCTGCTGGATTACGGGTATCACGCGCCGACCATTTATTTCCCGCTGCTGGTGCCCGAGTGCCTGTTGATCGAGCCGACCGAGACCGAAGACAAGGACACGCTGGATGCTTTTGTCGAAGCGCTCTGCGCGATATGGGATGAAGCGAAGAAAGATATCGCCTATGTGAAGGGCGCGCCCTACACCATGCCGGTGCGCCGGCTGGATGACGTGCGTGCCGCGCGGCAGCTCGACCTGCGTTATCAGGCGGCCTGACATGGCTGACGGCATCAAGGGCTGGGCGCGTCTGGTGCGCGCCACCAAGGTGTCCTACTGGGGCCTGGGCTGGGCGCTGCGCGAAGAAGAAGCGTTCCGTATCGAGGCGGTGTTGTGCGTGCTCTTGATTCCGGCCGCCATCCTGCTCGGACATACCGGGATTGAGCGTGCAGTGATGCTCATGAGCCTGTTTTTCGTGATGATTACCGAACTGCTGAATACGGCCGTCGAAGTGGTGGTGGATCGCATCGGCACCGAGCGGCATGTCTTGTCCGGCCGCGCCAAGGATCTGGGTTCCGCCGCCGTGCATTTGTCGCTGCTGCAAGTGCCCGTGGTCTGGGGATGGGTGATTTTTGGCTGAGTCGCGCGGCTCGTTTGCGCGTGCGTTCCAGCCCGTTGCACGATATGAATAATGAATGAGGAGTTTAGAAAATGGCGGCTCTGATTTGCGGCTCGTTTGCCTACGACACCATCATGGTGTTCCCCGGACAGTTCAAGAACGAAATCCTTCCGGACAAGGTGCATATCCTCAACGTCGCCTTTCTGGTGCCGCAGTTGCGGCGCGAGTACGGCGGCACGGCGGGCAATATCGCCTACAACCTCAACATGCTCGGCAGCAAGGCGTTGCCGATGGGCACGGTGGGGAGGGACTTCGACCGGTATCGGGACTGGCTGGACCAGAACAAGATCAGCCGTGAATACGTCAAGCAGGTACCGGATAGCTATACCGCGCAGGCGTACATCACGACCGATCTGGATGATAACCAGATCACGGCTTTCCATCCGGGGGCAATGAATTTTGCTCACACCCAGGACATCGCAACCCAGGACATCAAGGTGGGTACGGTATCGCCCGATGGCCGCGACGGCATGATCCTGCATGCGAAACAGTTCGCCGAGGCCGGCATTCCGTTTCTGTTTGATCCGGGACAGGGACTGCCGATGTTCAACGGCGACGAACTCAAAGCCTTTGTCGAACAGGCCAGTTATCTCGCGGTCAACGATTATGAATCCGAGATGCTGATGGAACGCACCGGCTGGTCGCTGAAGCAGATTGCCGACCGTCTCGATGCATTGATCGTGACCCGCGGCGGCAAGGGCTCCAGCATCCACACCAAAGCCAAGGTGCACGAAATCGCCTGTGCCAAGGCCGACGCGCTGGCCGATCCGACAGGTTGTGGCGATGCCTATCGTGGCGGACTGTTGCACGGCCTGCTCAAGGGCATGGACTGGGAGACCACCGGACGTGCGGCGGCGATCATGGGCGCGCTCAATATCAGCCGTCCCGGCACGCAGAATCACAAGGTCACGCCGGAATCATTCAGCGAACGCTTCAAGCAGGAATACAAATACGACCCGGCCTGATGCCGGGACCGCACTCAGTTCTTGCGGCTTGCGCGAAGAACCGGCCGTTCAATACGCACGCACCTGTGGTCGCGTGGCGACTCTCCAAGCTGCATGACGGCCGCATTCCCTGAAGGCGGCACCAATAAAAACGGCGCGGGTCCTGAGACCCGCGCCGCATGTCGCACAAATAAAGCTGAGCTTACTTGGCGGCGTCGGCCGGAGCAGCTTCTGCAGCAGCCGGAGCGGCTTCAGCGGCTTTCTTCTTGGCGTGGTGATGCTTCTTGGCGTGGTGATGCTTCTTGGCCTTGTGCTCGGCCTTGGCCGGAGCGGCGGCTTCGGCAGGGGCGGCAGCCGGAGCAGCTTCAGCAGCCGGAGCGGCGGTCGCTTCGTCGGCGGCAAATGCGGGAACAGCGAGCAGGGCGGCAGCGGCGATGCTCAGGGTGGTGACGATGTGCTTCATTGTGGACTCCATGTTGGTTGATACCCGTTGATACCGGGTAACCTATTATTAGGCAGAATAAATAAATTAGCCTGTCTTTCGTTCAGCCGGTATTCAGTTTCATTCAATCTCATTCCCGATCCCAGAGCCATGTACCTACATCCTGACTTCAACCCCGTCGCCCTGCATCTCGGCCCCCTCGCCATACACTGGTATGGGCTCATGTATCTGCTGGGTTTTTGGGGTGCGTGGTGGGTGGGCGTGCGCCGTGCGCGCCTACCGCACATCGGTTGGCCGGCCGAGCGGGTCGGCGACATGCTTTTTTACGGGGTCATGGGCGTCATTCTCGGCGGGCGCATCGGCTACATGCTGTTTTACGCCTATGATCCCGCAGGCCACTGGCTGGAATGGCAGGACCCGCTGACCATCTTCCGGGTCTGGGACGGCGGCATGTCGTTTCACGGCGGATTGATCGGCGTGTTGATCGCGATAGGCCTGTTCGCGCGGCAGCAGCGGCTGACCTATTTCGAGATTGCCGATTTTGTGGCGCCGCTGGTGCCGATCGGCCTGTTTACCGGGCGCATCGGCAATTTCATCAATGGCGAGCTTTGGGGTGCGCCGACGACCCTGCCTTGGGGCATGGTGTTCAAGAATGCCGGCCCGTTGCCGCGCCATCCCAGCATGTTGTACGAAGCCGGGCTGGAGGGGCTGGTGATGTTCGCCGTTCTGATCTGGTTCAGCGCCAGGCCGCGACCGCGCATGGCGGTGTCGGGCTTGTTTTTGCTGCTCTACGCGACCTTTCGCTCGCTGGTCGAATTCGTGCGCGTGCCGGACGCGCAACTCGGCTATCTGGCCTGGGGCTGGCTGACCATGGGGCAGGTGCTGTGCGTACCGATGTTCATTGCCGGTGCCGCGTTGATGGCGCTGGCGTACCGGCACAAGCCGCGCGCGCCGGTCTAGAATTCAAACTTATCGTCAGACAGACCGCACAGGACATCTGCATGAAGCAGTATCAGGATTTGATTCGCCGCGTGTTGGCCGAGGGCAGCGAGCAGCACGATCGCACCGGCGTCGGCACGATCGCGGTGTTCGGACACCAGATGCGGTTCAATCTGGCCGACGGCTTCCCGCTGGTCACGACCAAGAAGCTGCACCTGCGTTCGATCATCCACGAACTGCTGTGGTTCCTGAAGGGCGACACCAACATCGCCTACCTCAAGGAAAACCGCGTTTCGATCTGGGATGAATGGGCCGATGAAAACGGCGACCTCGGGCCGGTGTACGGCAAGCAGTGGCGCGACTGGGTTTCGGCCGACGGCCATCACATCGACCAGATACGGCAGTTGCTCGACCAGATCAAGGGTAGCCCGGCATCGCGGCGGCAGATCGTTTCGGCCTGGAATCCCGGCGATATCCCGGCGATGGCGCTGGCGCCTTGCCACTGCCTGTTCCAGACCGCGGTGATCGGCGGCAAGCTGCACTTGCAGCTGTACCAGCGCTCCTGCGACGTGTTCCTCGGCGTACCGTTCAACATCGCCTCGTATGCGCTGCTGCTGCTGATGCTGGCGCAGCAATGCGATCTGGAGCCCGGCGAGTTTGTCTGGACCGGCGGCGATGTGCACATCTACAAAAATCATCTCGATCAGGTGCGGCTGCAACTGACGCGCGAACCTTATCCGCTGCCGCAGGTGCGCATCCTGCGCCGGCCCGAGTCGATCGATGCGTACACCTACGAAGATTTCGAGGTGGTCGGCTATCAGTCACATCCGCACATCAAGGGCGAAGTCGCGGTTTGAGCAAAATCATCACGGGTGGGCGTGGGCTGAAAAGCTCCGGTCCACAACCATGGCTGTATTTGCGATATGTCGATCCGGAATAAAAGCATCAGTCTGATTGTGGCCATGGACGAGCGGCGGCTGATCGGCCGCGATGGCGACCTGCCGTGGCGCCTGCCCAACGACCTGCGCCATTTCAAGGCGCTGACGCTTGGAAAAACCGTGCTGATGGGGCGCAAGACCTGGATATCCCTCGGGCGGCCGCTGCCGAATCGGGATAACTGGGTGCTGACGCGCGATACGCGATTCTCTGCCGAAGGCGGCCGGGTGTTTCATCATCTCGACGCGGTGCTTGCAGCACACATCGAAGGCGAGTTGATGGTGATCGGCGGCGCCGAGTTGTACCGCCAGTTATTGCCGCGTGCGGACCGGCTCTACCTGACGCAGGTGCATGCGCGCGTCGACGGCGACACCTGGTTTCCGGACTATCCCGCCGATGCGTATGTTGAAACCGCGCGCGAAGATCATCCGGTCGATGAAAAACATCCTCATGCCTACAGCTTCCTGACGCTGGAGCACAAGCGGTGAAACTGGCGCTGGCGCTCTGTCTGTTGCTGTTATGCACGACGGAGGCCAGCGCCGCAGAGCCGGCGTTCGCGATCGTTCGCGAGATCCGTTTCGAGGGCAACGACACCACGCAGCCGAAAACCATGCTGCGCGAAATGGTGATCCACGTCGGCGATCGCGCCGATCCCCGGCAGATCGAGCGCAGCCGCCAGGCGATCCAGGACCTTGGTTTGTTTCACAGTGTCGCCGTGCGCGAGGAAATCCTGCCCGACGGTGTGCGGCTGGTCGTCGTCGTCGTCGAAAAATTTTATCTGCTGCCGTATCCGCGCCTGTCGGCCAACGTCGATGGCCAGTATGGCTATGGCGGCGAACTGGAATGGAACAACATCGCCGGCCTCAATCACAGCCTGACCCTGCTGGTCAAACAGAGCAGCCCCAATCGCGAGGGCTACGGCAAACAGCTGAGTTACCAGGGCAGTTACACCGCGCCGTTCATTCTCGATTCGCCCTACAGCGTCTCGGTCAGCGCCAGCCATTCACGGCAGCCGCTGGTCGATCAGGCCACGCAACTGCCCTACGTCGAGCGCTTCATCAG
>JBOICJ010000095.1:0-14494 GCA_050740035.1 Stenotrophobium sp.
AAGCGGCTGCTCGAACTCAACGCGCCCGAAATCATCATCAAGAACGAAAAGCGGATGCTCCAGGAAGCCGTCGACGCGCTGATCGACAACGGCCGCCGCGGCCGCGCCATCACCGGCACCAACAAGCGTCCGCTGAAATCGCTGTCCGACATGATCAAGGGCAAGCAGGGCCGCTTCCGCCAGAATCTGCTGGGCAAGCGCGTCGATTACTCCGGCCGCTCGGTCATCGTGGTCGGTCCGACGCTGAAGCTGCACCAGTGCGGCCTGCCCAAGAAGATGGCGTTGGAACTGTTCAAGCCTTTCGTGTTCTCCAAGCTGCAACGCAACGGTCTGGCGACCACGATCAAGGCCGCCAAGAAAATGGTCGAGCGCGAGGAAGCCGCGGTCTGGGACGCGCTGGAAGAGTGCATCAAAGAACATCCGGTGCTGCTCAACCGTGCGCCTACGCTGCACCGCCTCGGCATCCAGGCGTTCGAGCCGATGCTGATCGAAGGCAAGGCGATCAACCTGCATCCGCTGGTCTGCACCGCGTTCAACGCCGACTTCGACGGCGACCAGATGGCCGTGCACGTGCCGCTGTCGCTGGAAGCGCAGGTCGAAGCGCGCGTGCTGATGATGGCGTCCAACAACATCCTGTCGCCGGCCTCCGGCGATCCGATCATCGTGCCGTCGCAGGACGTCGTGCTCGGTCTGTACTGGATGAGCCGCGAGCGCGTCAATGCGCCGGGCGAGGGCATGGTGTTCAGCAACGTTGCCGAAGTGCACCGCGCCTATGAGTCCGGCCAGCTCGGCCTGCAGGCCAGGATCACCGTGCGCCTGCGCGACTACGACGACGCAGGCAAGGAAATCTTCAAGCGCGTCGAGACCACCACGGGCCGTGCGCTGCTGTCGGAAATCCTGCCCGTCGGCATCCAGTTCAAGCGCATCAACAAGACGCTGACCAAGAAGGAAGTCAGCCGCGTCATCAACCATGTTTATCGCAAGGCCGGCACCAAGGAAACCGTGGTGTTTGCCGACCAGTTGATGTACACCGGCTTCCGCATGTCGACCAAGGCCGGCATCTCGTTCTGCCTCGATGACATCATCGTGCCGGAAGAGAAGGCCAAGATTCTTGAAGCGGCTGAAGGCAAGGTCAAGGAAATCGACGACGAGTACAGCTCCGGTCTGACCACGCAGGGTGAGCGCTACAACCGCGTCGTCGATATCTGGTCACGCGCCAACGACGACGTATCGAAGGCGATGATGACGCGTATCGGCACCGAGGCGGTGACTGACAAGAGCGGCAAGGAAGTGCGTCAGCCGTCGTTCAACTCCGTGTTCATGATGGCCGACTCCGGCGCGCGTGGTTCGCAGGCCCAGATTCGTCAGCTTGCCGGTATGCGCGGCCTGATGGCCAAGCCCGACGGCTCGATCATCGAAACGCCGATCACCGCGAATTTCCGCGAAGGTCTGAACGTGTTGCAGTACTTCATCTCGACCCACGGCGCTCGTAAGGGTCTGGCCGATACCGCGCTGAAGACCGCAAACTCAGGCTATCTCACCCGCCGTCTGGTCGATGTCGCCCAGGACGTGGTGGTGACCGCACAGGATTGCGGCACCGAACACGGTCTGCAGATGATGCCGATCGTCGAGGGTGGCGATGTGCTCGAACCGCTGCGCGACCGCGTGCTCGGACGTACCGTGCTGCGCGATGTCTGCATCCCGGGCACCGACGAGGTGCTGGTGGAAGCCGGCGTGCTGCTCAACGAGACCCTGGTCGACCTGCTCGAAAAGAACAGCATCGATGAAATCTGGGTGCGCTCGGCGATCACCTGCGAACTGCCGTTCGGGGTCTGCGGCAAGTGCTACGGCCGCGACCTGGCGCGCGGTCATCTGGTCAACATTGGTGAGGCAGTCGGCGTCATCGCCGCGCAGTCCATCGGCGAGCCCGGCACACAGTTGACCATGCGTACCTTCCACGTCGGTGGTGCGGCGTCGCGCGCGGCTTCCGCCGATGGCGTCGATGTGCGTGCCGCCGGTACCGCGCGCGTGCATAACCTCAAGACCGTGACCAACAGTGAGGGCAACCTGGTGGCGGTGTCGCGTTCCGGCGAAATCGGCGTGATCGACGCTGCCGGCCGCGAGCGCGAGCGTTACAAGATCCCCTACGGCGCCACCATTCTGGTCAAGGATGGCGACGAGCTCAAACCCGGACAGCGTCTGGCCAAGTGGGATCCGCATACGCACCCGATCGTCACCGAACTGACCGGCTTCGTGAAGTTCCAGGACTTCGAGGAAGGCCTGACCGTGATGCGCGAGTCCGACCCGCTCACCGGCATGAACATGCTGGTGGTGACCGAGCCGAAAACCCGCGGGTCCGCCGGTAAGGACCTGCGCCCGTTGTTGATGCTGGTCGATGCCAAGGGCAGACAGTTGACGTTCCCGGGCACCGATATCCCGGCCAGCTACACGCTGCCGCCCAAGGCGATTCTCGGTGTCGAGGACGGCGACGAAGTAAAAGTCGGCGGCATCATTGCGCGTATTCCGCAAGAGTCTTCCAAGACCCGCGACATCACCGGCGGTCTGCCGCGCGTCGCCGATCTGTTCGAGGCGCGCAAGCCGAAGGAACCGGCGGTCCTGGCCGAGACTTCCGGCATCATCAAGTTCGGCGCCGCGACCAAGGGCAAGCAGCGCATCAAGATCATCCAGACCGACGGCGAGGAAGCCGAGATTCTGGTGCCGAAGTGGGTGGACATCCGCGTGTTCGAAGGCGAGCACGTCGAGAAGGGCGAAATCATCTCCGACGGCGAGCCCAGTCCGCACGACATCCTGCGGCTGCAGGGTGTGACCGCGCTGGCGAATCATCTGGTCAAGGAAATCCAGGACGTCTACCGCCTGCAGGGTGTGCGCATCAACGACAAGCACATCGAAGTGATCATCCGTCAGATGCTGCGCAAGGTTGAGATCGCCGAAGCCGGCGATACCAAGTTCCTGCAAGGCGAACAGGTGGAAATCTTCCAGGTGCTGGCCGAGAACAAGAAACTGCAGGGCAAGGCGCATCGCGGTGCCAACTACTACCGCCAGCTGCTGGGTCTCACCAAGGCATCGCTGTCGACCGAGTCCTTCATCTCGGCGGCTTCGTTCCAGGAAACCACCCGCGTGCTGACCGAAGCGTCGGTGCGCGGCTCTCGCGACGAGCTGCGCGGTCTCAAGGAAAACGTCATCGTCGGCCGCCTGATTCCAGCCGGCTCCGGTCTCGCGTATCACGAGCAGCGTCGCAAGAATCGCGGCGGTAGCCTGCTCGCCGACCTGCAGCGTGCTGCGCTCAACAGCAGCGGCAGCTTTGACGCCACCAGTGGCGATCGTCTGGTCGCCGGCAATGCGGCAGCGGGCGCACACGACGCCGATGACGAGGAAACCGGCACCGCTTCGGCCAAGGCCGATGAGGGTGACGAGGCATAAGTAGTTCTGAGGTATCGCGTGACAAAAAACCCGCAGCAATGCGGGTTTTTTTGTGTCCGACAAACGCGAGGTCGCCACCCGCTGTCGATATCCAGTTGAATATTGATGTTATAATTAATTGTATATTTAATATAATATTAACTAATATATAACATTAATCTGGAGCTGAATGCCGAGAGCGGGTAGCGCCGATTTTGCCGCGGAGAACTGACCCTTTCCGGCAAGGCGCAATCTTACGGATTTGCGCGCCTGACGATCCCTGTAAATGACGCGACGGTCGCGCATGGTGCCGATGACGAGGAAGAAGCTTCCGCGGAAGCTGCCGGCGAAGCGTAATCCGCACGGATGTTGGTGCTAACAAAAACCCCGCAGCGATGCGGGGTTTTTATGTGTAATCAGTCGGGCTGGTAAAACGAACCGGGCTCGAAATAGTGCCGCTCCGGCGGCGTGCCTTCGCTGACGTGCGAGACGCGCAGCACGGTCTGGCTGCCGCTCCTGAGATCGCTCATGGTCATTTCCGACAGGTACCAGTATTTGCCCGACTGCCGCAGTGCATCCGGCGAGGCGGTCAGCGCCTTGAGCAGGGCGTCGCCGGCATAGAACGAGGCCTTGAGCGGCACGCAGGTTTTTTGATCGACCCAGGCGCGGACCCTGTTGAAGCTGGAGCGGCTGCCCGCCACCGGCTTGAACGACAGCACGTAAACCGGGCGCTGTTCGATTGTGGACGGCGCTTCCTGCGTTGCCGTGCTGCCGGCGAAGGCGGTCGCCAGTTGGCGGAAATCCTGGTAGCTGAAGTTGGTGCCCATCAGCGAGCCGTCGACGAACGCGCCGGTGATGCGGCGCACGCGGCCGACCGAGGGCAGATAGACGAACATGCTGCTCTGCCGGCCGGCACCGGGTTCTCGGATCAGATAGGCGGCGCCGGCATACGGCGCGGGACTCTTGATGCGCAGCGCCACCTGCAACTCGCTGCCGCCGTGCGTATCTTTGCGCTGCGCGTAGATTTTGCCGCTGAGGGCGCGCGTTGCGCCGGTGCTGTCGGAGGAGGACAGCTGTATGTCTTCGACCTGCGCCGCGGATGGCACATTGGCCCGCATGCAGTCCAGCACTTGACGCACATCATCGCCCGCGTGCGCCTGGGTGAACGCAGCGAGCGCCAGTAGCATCGTCCAGTATCTCATGTTCGGTCTCCGTGAATGCGGCGGTAGCGTGCGCCAAGCTTAGCGCCTCGTTCCGGTGTTGGGATAATGCCGATGGACTAGGGAACCTCTGGTTAAGCTACTGTGCTCGGCATCTTGCGCGAGGGCGGTGCTCGAAATCCTCATTTATTCGTATATGAATTCCGGTCTCTGCGCTCCGTCCTCGCGCAAGCTGCCTTCGCTCGTAACGCTTACCCAGAGATTCCCAAGGCGGCACGATATTGCAGCCGGCGCCGCGCGCCGTCATGATCCGGTCATGCAAGCCACGGAGCTTCCCTTGACTCCATCAGAATTCCGACCAGCCCGGATTTTCCGCTGCGGGTTGCCACCGCTGGCGGCTGCGCTGTTGCTCAGTGCCTGCGCAGCGGTGCCACCCAAGTATCTGCCGCTGATGCTGGATACAGCGCCTGAGGTGGTGGTGCATCCGTTCTCAACCAAAGCGGCGGGCGACGCGTATCGCGGCGATACGGATTACGGTCAGGCGTTTGCCGAGTACCTGGCCGGCGCATTGCAGTCGGATGGGATTCGCGCGCAGGTGATGCCGGACGATACCGCCAGCCGCGGTGAGCGCTTCATCGTCGAAGGCGATATCAGCCAGATTTACCTGGGCAGTGCGCCGCTACATGCCTGGTCGTGGTTCGGTAATGATCAGGCGAGTTTTTCAGCGGGCTACCGGATGACCGATACCCACGATGGCGCCGCACACTATGCCGGTCAGGCGCAGGATGACGTCAATGGGGCCGATGATCGCGAACTGGCGCTGCAAAAATCCGCGTCGGAGGCGGCCTATGACCTCGCCGACATGATCGAGCACGATCTGCACGCGGCCGCCAAAAAAGACAAGAAACACAAGAAATAGGCCGGCCGATTCGCAGCCGCGCTCAGAAGCGGTAAGCGCCGAATTTCATCACCTGCGCCACGCGCTTCATCAGTGCGCGAACGGGCTGCGGCAAGGGCTTGCCGCCGGCGGCCAAGGCGTCTTGGCCGTGGCGCGTTTCGTCGCTGTGCATGGTCTGGACGATGCTGCGGCTTTTCTGGTCCTGCTCCGGTAACTGACGCAGATGTTCGTCGAGGTGTTCGGCGACCTGTTTCTCGGTCTCGGCAACAAAGCCGAGACTCCAGCGGTCGCCCGCCAGTCCTGCGACCGCGCCGATGGCGAAAGAGCCGGCGTACCACAGGGGGCGGAGCTTGCTCGGCCCATCGCCCAGTTCCGACAGCCGTTCCTCGCACCAGTGCAGGTGGTCCTGTTCTTCGCGCGCCGCGCCGAGCAAGTGCTCGCGCACCTGCGGGTTGCGCGCAGTCAGTGCCTGGCCCTGGTACAGCGCCTGCGCCGCGACTTCGCCGGCATGGTTGACGCGCATCAGTCCGGCGGCATGCCGGCGTGCCGGTTCCGGTAGTTCGGGTTCGTCCTGCTGCCGCGCCGGATTGTGCCGGGTCGCGGGTGCCGGTGCGCCCAGCAGCGATAGGCCCTGTTGCAGGCGCATCAGCAGATGATCGGCGGGGGTGTAGTCGCGTTCCATGTCGTGATTCTAAATCTTGCGCAGACTCGATGGCGAACGGCCCTGCGCGCGTTTGAAGGCTTGGCTGAACGCCGTCTCCGAAGCGTAGCCCACCTGCGAGGCGATCTGTGCGATCGACAGCCGAGTCTGCGTCAGCTTCCACGATGCCAGGCGCATGCGATGTTCGGTGAGGTAGCTCAGCGGCGGCTGGCCGAGGATCAGGGTGAATCGCTCGGCAAACGCGGAGCGCGAGAGATGCGCAAGTTCGGCTAACTCGGGGACCGTCCAGTTGCGCTCAGGCGCGCGATGCATCGCCGACAGCGCGGCCGACAGCGCGTTGTCGCGCAGGGCGAGCAGCCAGTTGCCGTGTCCTTCGGGCAGCGTCGCAACGTAATCGCGCAGCGCTTCCACCAGCAGGATGTCGGCGACGCGGTTGATGATGACCTGCTGACCCGGCAGCGGCTTGGCGTTTTCCTCGGCGATGAATTGCAGGCCGATGCGCAGCCACGGCGCGGGCGTGCCGGCGACGCTGCGCAGATGCAGGATGTTCGGCAGGGCGCCGATCAGCGGCCGAGCCAGATTGACGTCGAAACGGAAGTGACCGCTGATCAGGGTCGTGCCCGGGCCGCTGCCGCCGATGCTGGCCGGCGCCGCTTGCGGGCCGTCGAACATCGGCATCAGGTCTTGCGGCGTGACGCGGGTGGCGGGGTCGTCCTGCACGCGGTGCTCGATGCCGTCGGGCAGCATGACGATGTCGCCGCTGTGCAATTTGAGCGGCTCGGCGCCCGCACGCAGCAGCCAGGCTTCACCGCGCGCCACGATATGGAAGCCGATCAGGCCCGGCGTATGCAGCTGCACGGCCCAGGGCGATGACAAGCGCATTTCGCGTAAAACGGCACCGTGCAGGCGGATGTCGTTGAGAATCAGGCTCAGTGTGTCCATGCGTCCGGCGGCGTTTTGATAGGTTTTCCAAGAGTTTGCCACGGCCGGCGGCGTTTGGCTGTGGTTTGCCGGTGTGCGGCTTATTTCGCCATTGCTCGTTGGCGTTGACACTATCACTGCGCCAAGCGTATACCGCCGGCGTGGCCGCCCGGGCCGGACACGGGCAACACGTTGGAGGGAAGACTGATGAATGCGATCGTGAATGAAGCCGCTGCGGCTCCGTGGACGGACGGCAAGCGTTATCTGTGGCTGCTGAGCCCGATGATTCCGGTGCTGGTGCTGGCGTCGCTGGGCCTGTACCAGTGGACCGGCCTGGCGCTGTTCGCCTGGGGCGGGCCGATCATCCTGTACGGCATCATCCCGGTGCTGGACTGGCTGATCGGAGTGGACCGCAACAATCCGCCGGAGTCGGCGGTCGCGCATCTGGAAAACGATCGATATTACCGCGCCATCGTCTACGCCTATATCCCGGCCCAGTTCATCGCCACGATCTGGGGCGCCTGGATCGTTGCGCACGACCACCCTTCGGTGTTCCAGTGGGTCGGGCTGATTTTCACCGTCGGAGTGGTGAACGGTATTGCGATCAATACGGCGCACGAACTCGGCCACAAGAAAGCGGAGCTGGAGCGCTGGCTGGCCAAGATCACGCTGGCGCCGGTGGCCTACGGCCATTTCTACGTCGAACACGCGCGCGGCCACCACAAGAATGTGGCAACGCCGGAAGACCCGGCCAGCTCGAAGATGGGCGAGACCTTCTACCAGTTTCTGCCGCGCACGATGATCGGCAGCCTGAGGTCGGCCTGGAATATCGAGAAGGAGCGTCTGGCGCGCAACGGCAAAAGCGTCTGGAGCCTCGACAACGATAATTTGCAGGCTTGGGCGATGACCGTCGTGCTGTTCGGCGTGCTGACGCTGTGGCTGGGCTGGGGCGCGCTGTTGTTCCTGCTGGTGCAGGCGTTTTACGGCGCGTCGCTGCTGGAAACCGTGAACTATCTCGAACACTACGGGCTGCTGCGCCAGAAAGGCACCGACGGCCGCTATGAGCGCTGCCGGCCCGAGCATTCCTGGAACAGCAACAACATCGTCACCAACCTGTTCCTCTACCAGCTGCAGCGCCACTCGGATCATCACGCCAACCCGACGCGTCGCTTCCAGGCGCTGCGCCATTTCGATGAAAGCCCGCAGTTGCCCAGCGGCTACGCTTCTATGATCCTGATTGCCTATGTGCCGTGGCTGTGGTTCCGCCAGATGGACCCGAAAGTCGTGGAATATTTTGGCGGCGACCTGAGCCGGGCCAATCTCTATCCGCCCAAGCGCGCCAAACTGCTGGCTCGCTGGAACCACAAGGTGCCGACCGATGGCGATCCCGAACTGTTCCCCGGCACGCATGCCAAGGCGGCTCCGGCGTCGATGGCGGATGCGGCACGCTATCAGTGCACCGACTGCGGCTATATCTACAATGAAGCGCAGGGCTGTCCGCGCGAAGGCTTTGCGCCGGGCACGCGCTGGGCGCAGATTCCGAATGACTGGCCTTGCCCGGATTGCGCGGTACGTGAGAAGGTCGATTTCGTCGCCTTGGACAAGTCATGAAATTCCGTAAATGGGAATGCGCCGGCTGTGGCCATATCTATGATGAGGCGTTGGGCGCGCCGGACGACGGCATCGCCCCCGGCACAAGGTGGGAGGACGTTCCTGCCAGTTGGACCTGTCCGGATTGCGGAGCTTCAAAGGCAGATTTCCAGCTGGCCAAGGATTAATCCAACAGACTGCCGGTAGAATGGACGCTCATCCACCGGCAGTTTTTTTGTGCGTCTAAATTCCAGCCAGCTCGTCCCTCATCTTACGAAGGGTCTTGCATCACTCTACGTCGTGGCGGGCGAAGAGCCGCTGCTGGTGCAGGAAGCCCTCGACGCGATCCGCGCCCGCGCCCGCGCGGACGGTTACAGCGAGCGCGAGATTCTCGACGCCGATAAAAGTTTCGATTGGCAGCGCGTGCTGGAGTCCTGCGCCAGCCTGTCGCTGTTTGCCAGCCGCCGCATCGTCGAAATCCGTTTGCCCTCCGGTGCGCCGGGCGTCGAGGGCGGCAAGATCCTGGCGCAACTGGCCAAGGCGCCGCCACAGGATGTGCTGCTGATTCTGAGTTGCCAGGCCATCGACTGGCGCAGCCGTCAGGGCGGCTGGTACTCGGCGCTGGAAAATGCCGGTGCGGCGCTTTATTTCGAGCCGTTGCCGGTGGCTGAACTGCCGGGCTGGCTGACGGTTCGCGCGAAGACCGCCGGCGTCGAGCTGGATGCCGAAGCGCTGGCGCTGCTGGCGCAGCGCACCGAGGGCAATCTGCTGGCGGGTGCGCAGGACATCGAGAAACTGAAACTGCTGTTTCCGTCTCAGCGCATCGGTGCCGAGCAACTGGAACAGGCGGTGGCGGATAGCGCCCGCTATGAAGTCTTTGATTTCATCGGACTGATGCAGCAGGGCGATGCGACCGGCACCGTGCGCAGTCTGGCGCGTCTGCGCGAGGAGGGGGTCGAAGTGATGGAAATCCTCGGCGCCCTGCTGTGGAGTCTGCGTACCTGGGCCAAGGCGCAGGCCTACTTCGCACAGTCCGGCGATGCCTCCGGCGCCTGCCGCCAGGCCGGCGTGCCGCGCAAAAACCAGGCGCAAGTCGGCCGTGCCCTGGCGCGGACGCGGTTGCCGCAGATTTATGGCTGGTTGCGCCGCTGCGCCAGCATCGATGCCGCGGCCAAATCCACCGGCGGCAAGGAACATGCCTGGGAAGAATTGCTAACATTGGCGATGGCGGCAAGCGGTGCCGCGACACGCAGAGCCTCATGAGTACCAGCAGCAAGACCCCGAAGAGCAAAGGCGACGATCAGGCGATCGCCAGTTACATGCGCAAAAAGGGCGAACGCGCCCGGGTTGCCGCGCGCGAAATGGCCAAGGCCGATACCGGCACCAAGAACGGCTGCCTGTTCGCGCTGGCGCAGATCCTGGTCGAGGACGCCCAGAATATCCTCGAAGCCAATGCCCGGGACATGCACGACGGCCGCGCCGCGAAACTCGACGCCGCCCTGCTGGAACGGCTGGAGCTGAATGAGGATCGCATCGCGGCGATGGCCGACGGCGTGCGGCAGGTTGCGCAACTGCCGGATCCGGTTGGCGAGATCAGCGAGCTCAAGCAGCGTCCTTCCGGCATCCAGGTCGGCAAGATGCGGGTGCCGATGGGCGTGGTCGGCATCATCTATGAATCGCGGCCGAACGTGACGGCGGACGCTGCGGCCTTGTGCCTCAAGTCCGGCAACGCGGCGATCCTGCGTGGCGGCTCCGAGGCCATGCACTCCAACCAACGGATTGCGCGCTGTATCGCCCGCGCGCTGACGGCGGCGGGGCTGCCGGAGGATGCCGTGCAGGTGCTGGACATCACCGACCGCCGTACCGTCACCGAGATGGTGGCGATGCCGGAATTCGTCGACGTGATCATTCCACGCGGCGGCAAGGGCCTGGTCGCTGCTGTCAGCGCGGCGGCGAAAGTCCCGGTGATCAAGCATCTCGACGGCAACTGCCATGTCTATATCGAGCGACAGGCCGATATCGACAAGGCCATCGCCGTCGCGGTCAACGCCAAAACCCAGCGCTACGGCACCTGCAACACCATGGAAACCCTGCTGGTCGATCGCGAGATCGCCGACAGCGTTTTGCCCAGGCTGGGCAGCATTTACAGAGAAGCCGGGGTCGAGCTGCGCGGCTGCGAGCGGACCCGCGCCATACTCACCAGCGCCAAACCGGCCACCGAGGAGGATTGGCTCACCGAATACCTGGCGCCGATTCTGGCGATACGCGTGGTCGATGGCATCGACGAGGCCATCGCGCACATCGCCCGCTACGGTTCCGCGCACACCGATGCGATCGTCACCGAGAACCTCACGCAGGCGCGCAAATTCCTGCGTGAAGTCGATTCCAGTTCGGTGATGGTCAACGCCTCGACGCGTTTTGCCGACGGTTATGAATATGGCCTGGGTGCCGAAATCGGCATCAGCACCGACAAGTTCCATGCGCGCGGGCCGGTGGGCCTCGAAGGGTTGACCACGATGAAGTGGATCGTGCTCGGCGACGGGCATGTCCGCTGATGATTAAGCTGCTGCGCTCGGCAGCTTGCACGAGGGCGGTGCTCGGAATCCTCACATACTGCTGTGCATGCTCCGGTTCCTGCGCTCCGTCCTCGCGCAACCTGCCTTCGCTCACAACGCTTAATTCGAAATTGCTTCGTTCTATATGAAAGCCATTGGCGTTTTCGGCGGTGCGTTCGCGCCTTTTCACAATGGGCATCTGCGTCTGGCGATCGAGGTACGCGAGCGGCTGGATTTATCGGAAATCCGGCTGATTCCGACCGCGCAGGCGCCGCACCGGCGCGATTCGCGCATCAGCCCGCAGCGCCGCCTGGAATGGCTGAAACTGGCCTTGCGCAAGGAGCCGGGTCTGATCGCCGACGACTGCGAAATCTTGCGTCAGGAACCGTCTTACAGCGTCGATACGCTGGCGGTTCTGCGCGAGCAGTTTCCCGAAGCGGTGCTCATGCTGCTGATGGGCGCAGACGCTTTCGCGCATCTGCACACCTGGCACCGCTGGCAGTCCCTGCTGGAACTGGCGCACCTGGTGGTGGTGTCGCGCGCCGGGACGCCGACCGTACGGCCTTCGCCGGAGTGCGCGGCGGTATTGTCGCGCTGCGAGGCCGAGGCCATTGCCGCGCTGCACGCGGCAAAAGCCGGCTTGTGGCTGCGTCTCGATCTGCCGCTGCTGGATATTTCCTCCACCCGCATCCGCCGTCTGCTCAAAGCCCGGAGGTCCGTGCGCGGCCTGTTGCCGGATGCCATACTCAGCCATATGACCGCCGCGGATATCGCGGCTTTGACCCAGGATGACGATGCCAAAACCCACTAAACTCCCGCCACTGGTCAAGACCGCCGTGGCCGCGCTCGAAGACGTCAAGGCACAGGATCTGCGTGTGCTCGACGTGCAGCCGCTGACGACCATCACCGACTTCATGGTGGTCTGCTCCGGTACCTCCAGCCGCCACGTCAAGTCGCTGGCCGACAACGTCATCCAGAAAGCCAAGGAATCCGGTATCCGTCCAACCGGCATCGAGGGCGAAGACACCGGCGAGTGGGTGCTGGTGGATCTGGGCAGCGTCGTGGTGCATGTGATGCAGCCTCAGGCCCGCGCGTTCTATCAACTGGAAAAACTCTGGGATGTGGTTCCGGTCGAAACCAAGGCCGCGCCTGCGAAAGTGCCGAAGCCAAAAAAAGCCAAGGTCTCGACGACACGTGCCAAGGCTGCTGCGAAGAAAGCCGGTAAAGGCCCCAAGGGCGGCAGCAAGAAATCCGCAGCCAGGCCGGGCAAGCGCAGTGCCGCACCAGGGAAATCTGCGGTGAAACGTCCTGCGGCCAAAAAGTCCGCTGCCAGGAAAAAATCTTCGCGCTGAGGTAAGGGCTGAGGTAAGGGTTTGCGCATCCACCTGATCGCCGTCGGCACACGCATGCCCGGCTGGGTGGAGCAGTCGTATGCGGACTACGCCGCGCGATTGCCGCGCGAGTGCAGCCTGCATTTGGTCGAGATTACACCCGGACAGCGCGGCAAGAATGCCGACATCGCCCGCGCCAAGCAGGCCGAGGGCGAAAAGCTGCTCAAGGCGATTCCGCGCGATGCTTATGTCATCGCGCTGGATGAACACGGCGAAGCCTTGACCAGTGCCGCTTGGAGCGAGGCGCTCAAAAACTGGATGCAGATGGGCCGCGACATCTGTCTGCTCATCGGCGGGCCGGACGGCCACGCGCCGGAAGTGTTGCAGCGCGCAGACCGCAAGTGGGCGTTATCGAAATTGACCCTGCCGCACGCACTGGTGCGGGTATTGGTGGCCGAGCAATTATTCCGCGCCTGGAGCCTGTTGGCGAATCATCCGTATCACCGCGCTTGAGTCTGTGATGAGTGTAGGTCCGATATCCGGCACAATCAGGATCATGCCCAAGACAGAATGACGATGGAGACGCAGGCGATGAGCCAGGATTTCAGCGGAACCCGGCCGGTGGATCCGCGCCAGCAGTTCGATGTGGCGCGGCTTGAGCAGTATCTGCGGAGAACGGTTGCCGGCTTCAGCGGGCCGCTGACCGTGGAGCAGTTCAAGGGCGGACAGTCCAATCCCACGTTCAAGCTGCGCACGCCAGGAAAAGATTACGTGCTGCGGCGCAAGCCGGCCGGCAAGCTTCTGGCATCCGCGCATGCGGTGGATCGCGAATATGCGGTGATCAGCGCGCTGCGCGATACCGATGTGCCGGTCGCCAGAACTCATGTGCTATGCGAAGACGACAGCGTTATCGGCACGGCGTTTTATGTGATGGATTGTGTCGAAGGCCGCGTGCTGTGGAACCCGGCGCTCCCCGACAGCAGTCGCGCCGAGCGCACGGCGATGTTCGCCGAGATGAATCGTGTGATCGCCGCGCTGCACAAGGTGGATTACCAGGCGGTGGGGCTGGCCGATTACGGCAAACCCGGCAATTATTTCGAGCGCCAGATCAGCCGCTGGGCCAAGCAGTATCACGCCTCCGAAACCGGCCGCATCGAAGCGATGGAGCGTTTGATTGCGTGGCTGCCGGAGAATATCCCGCCCGGCGAGGAAACCTGCATCGTGCACGGCGACTATCGTCTGGATAATCTTATTTTTCATCCGACCGAACCGCGCATCGTCGCGGTACTGGATTGGGAACTGTCGACGCTGGGGCACCCGCTGGCCGATTTCGCCTACCACTGCATGACCTGGCATATCCCCGCCGGCGTATTCCGTGGGCTGGGCGGTGCCAAACTCGCCGAACTGGGCATTCCCGCAGAAGCTGAATATGTTGCGACGTATTGCAAGGCCACCGGTCGCGATGCCATCGATCCCAGCCACTGGGATTTTTACATGGCCTACAACCTGTTCCGGCTGGCTGCGATCCTGCAAGGCATCGCCGGCCGCGTCAAAGACGGCACCGCCGCCAGCCCACAGGCACAGGCCATGGGCAAGGCAGCAGAGCCGCTGGCGGATATGGCCTGGGCGCAGGTCGAAAAAATTCTGGCGCGCAAATAATTTGCGATCGCCACACGCATCAATCTGTTTAACGAGGAGAGTCCGATGGACTTCGAGTATTCGCAGAAAACCAAAGACCTGATGGCGCGGCTCAATGCCTTCATGGATGAGCACGTCTATCCCAACGAGCATAAATTCCATGAACAGGTCGCCGAGGGTGATCGCTGGCAACCGACGCAGATCATGGAAGAGATGAAAGCCAAGGCCAAGACAGCCGGCTTGTGGAACCTGTTTCTGCCGGAATCCGAACGCGGTGCCGGGCTGAGCAATCTTGAATACGCGCCGCTGTGCGAAATCAT
>JBOICJ010000096.1:0-8499 GCA_050740035.1 Stenotrophobium sp.
GTGCATATCAGCTTCGGCAAGCCAATGCTGTTCAAGGGCCACGGCGACAGCGAAGAGGCGGTGACCGCGCAGGTCGAAGAGGTCAAGAATGAGATTCGCACGCTGATCGAAAAAGGTCTGCAGCAACGCACCAGCATCTATCGTTAACAAGTCGCCGAGGAGCACGTAAATGGCAGAAAAAAAGACTGTGTTGGTGACCGGTGCCGCAGGCTCCCTGGCCAAGCGGGTGATTGCCCGCCTGCACGGAAAATACAAGCTGATCGTGGTGGATTTTCGCCGCAAGGTTGAAACCGACGCCGGGATTCCCAGCTACAAGGTCGAAATCTTCAAGCGCGGCTTCGAGGATATCTTTCGCGCGCACAAGATCGACGCGGTGATTCATATCGGCCGCATCTTCGCGCACGAATCGACGCGGCAGAACCGCTACAACGCCAACGTGCTCGGCACCCGCAAGCTGCTGGAACTGTGCCGCAAGTATGGCGTCAAGCAGGTGATGATCCATTCCACCTATTTTGTCTACGGCGCCAGCGCCTACAACCCGGCGCTGATCGATGAGAATGCACCGCTCAAAGCCAGCGAGGTGACGCAGGATCTGGTCGATTCGGTGGAGCTGGAATCGCTGGCCAGCATCTACCTGTGGAAGCACCCGGAACTGCACATCACGATCCTGCGTCCCTGCAACGTGCTGGGTCCGGGCGTGCGCAACAGCATGTCGCTGCTGCTGTCGCGGTCGCTGGCACCGGTGCTGATGGGTTTCTCGCCGCTGATGCAGTTCCTGCACGTAGACGACATGGCCGACGCGATGGTCGTCGCTTTCGAGCAGAACAAGCCGGGCATCTACAACGTCGCACCCGACGACTGGGTCGCTTACCAGGAGGCGGTGGTGCAGTGCGGCTGTAAGAAACTACCGGTGCTTTCGATTCCGCCAATGATTCCGCGGCTGGTCAGCAATGTGCTGAACTGGAATGCATTCTTTCCGCCATATCTGATCAACTACTTCAAGTATCCGGTCATCATCGAAGGAAAATTGTTTCGCGAAACCTTTGGCTGGACGCCGCGACGCAGCCTCAACGACATCTTCAGCTATTACCGCAAAAACAAACTCCTGCCAGCGTAGCCTTTCGCTATTGCCGTCTTGAAAACATTTCATTTCAGTTGCCGTCCGCGTGACGCTAGACTGCTGCTGGATCGACGAAACAGGAGAACGACATGAGCAAGGAAAAAACAGCCCTCAAGATCGACATCGGCATGAGCAAGGAGCAGCGCAAGGCGATTGCCGAAGGTCTGGCGCATCTGCTGGCCGACGAATACACGCTGTATCTCAAGACCCACAACTTCCACTGGAACGTGACCGGGCCGATGTTCAGCACGCTGCACCTGATGTTCGAGACGCACTACAACGAGTCGGCGCTGGCGGTGGACCTGGTGGCCGAACGTATCCGCGCGCTGGGCTTTCCCGCGCCGGGAACCTACAGGCAGTACGCCGCACTGTCGTCGATCGGCGAAACTGAGGGCGTGCCCGAGGCGTTGGAAATGGTGCGCCTGCTGACCAAGGCGCACGAAGCCTGTGCCAAGACCGCGCGCGGCGTATTCCCGCTGGCCGATGCCGCCAACGACGAACCGACCGCCGACCTGCTGACCCAGCGCATGCAGGCGCATGAGAAGACCGCGTGGATGCTGCGCAGTCTGCTCGAGTGAGTACGGCTGCCGTCGAAAAACCGCTGCTGGCGGTGCGCCGCCTGCGCGTGCAGTATCCGCTGGCCGGGCGCTGGCCGTGGAGTGCGCGGGGCACGCTGCGTGCGGTGGAGGAATTGAACTTCAATCTCCACGCCGGCGAAACCCTCGGCATCGTCGGCGAATCCGGCTGCGGCAAGTCCACCCTGGCGCGCGCGTTGATCGGCTTGCAGACGATCAGCGCCGGTTCGATCAAGTACGACGGCCAAGACATCACGCATCTCGACAAGGCCGGCTGGCAGCCGTTGCGGCGCGAAATCCAGATGGTGTTCCAGGACCCGCTGGCGAGCCTCGATCCGCGCATGAGCATCAGCCGCATCATCGCCGAGCCACTGGAATCGCTATGTCCGGAGATGGACCGCGATGCACGCAATGCGCGTGTCGCCGAGGTGATGCACAGCGTTGGCCTGTCGCCGGAGTTGATCAACCGTTATCCGCACGAATTCTCTGGCGGCCAGTGCCAGCGCGTCGGCATTGCGCGCGCGTTGGTGGTGCGGCCGCGCATCCTGATCTGCGACGAGCCGGTGTCCGCGCTGGATGTCTCGGTGCAGGCACAGATCGTCAATCTGCTCGCCGAGCTGCGGCGGAAATACGGGCTGGCGATGATCTTCATCGCGCACGATCTTGCGGTCGTGCGCCACCTGAGCCAGCGCGTGCTGGTGATGTATCTCGGCCGGATGATGGAGCAGGCCGATTGCGAGACGCTGTTTGCAACGCCGGCGCATCCGTACACCAAGGCATTGCTGTCGGCGATCCCGCGTGACTTCGCGGCGCAGGATGGCGGACAGCGGCGGCAGATATTAGAAGGTGAAATTCCCGGCCCGGCACATCCGCCGCCGGGCTGCGTGTTTGCGACGCGCTGTCCGATGGCGGATGAGCGTTGCAGCCGCCAGGTGCCGCATGTGCACAGTCTGGCCAACGGTAGCGCGGCGGCCTGTCACTACGTCCGGCAAGCGGCTTGATGTAGGAGCGCCTCTTAGGCGCGACAGAAACTCGCGCCTGAGAGGCGCTCCTACGTTGCCGGCTTCACTGCCGCTTCACGGGCCGCAATGTGGCCGCTGGCCTTGCGCCTGTGCCTGCTGGTAGATCGGCAGATCCTGCGGCAGCCGTGCTTGCAATTGCGCGATGCGGGTTTCGTCCGAAGGATGAGTCGATAATATTTCCGCTGGCTTCTGGCCACCGGCGCGCATCATGTTCTGCCACAGCGTGATGGCGGCGCGCGGGTCGAAGCCGGCGCGCGACATCAGGTCCATGCCGAGCATGTCGGCTTCGCTCTCCTGCGTGCGCGAATGTGGCAGCAGGAAAAACACGTTGCCGGCGATGCCGAAAACCTGCGGATCGACGCCCGCGGCTGCGCCGGCGACCTGCGACGCGCCCTGCGCCAGCATCTGCTCGGAGACGCGCTCGGCGCCATGGTTGGCGAGTACGTGCGAGACTTCGTGGCCGAGCACCGCCGCAAGCTGGTCCTGCGTGGTTGCCACTTTCAGCAGGCCGGTGTAGACGCCGATCTTGGCGCCGGGCAGGGCGAAGGCATTGACCTGATCGTCCTGAAAAACCTGTACTTCCCAGTTGCGGCCGTCGTTGAGCTGGCTGGTGATCGCATGTGCCACGCAGTTGACGTAGGCCGAAGTGCGCGCATCGCGCGTCACCGGCGTCTTCTGCTTGAGGTCGTTGAACGAGGCCACGCCCATCTGGTCCATCTGGTCCGCAGACACCAGCATCAACTGGCTGCGGCCCAGTGGCGAGGTCGCGCAGGCGGTCAGCACCGCGGTCGTGGCGAGCAGGGCGATGGGTAATTTCAGCAACTGATTCATGACGGCAACGCGTGGGAATGTTGCCGCATGATAATTCATTGACGCCGGTGATTTGCGGCGGCCGCGACGGGATGCGCACTGGAGATTCTGCACCGCGTAAACCGCGATCGGCCTGCGCTGTTGACGGCTGTCCGGGGGTTAGCGGAATCAAAAATTTTTCGGTAGAGTCTGGACCGAGCATTGCTCAGGGATGGCGGCTCCGGCAGTGGATCAAGGCCGGCCGCATGGTTTGGGCGGCTGCGGCCGTTTGTTCTGACGGGAAGGTTTGATATGGCTGATCGCGAGACAGGCACCGTGAAGTGGTTCGACAACGCCAAGGGCTACGGCTTTATCCAGCGCAGCGGCGGCGACGACGTGTTCGTGCATTTCCGTGCCATCAAGGGGGAAGGGTATCGCACCCTGCAGGAAGGACAGCAAGTGCAGTTCAGCGTGGTACAGGGGCAGAAAGGTTTGCAGGCGGAGGATGTCGCCGTCGTCTGAATCGGTGTGGCGAATTGAAGACGCCAGTGGTGCAGGCCACTGGCGTTTTTTTATGCCCGGCAGCGCTGCGTCGCCGGCGTGTTTACCGAGTTGGAATCCCGCTCTGGCGTCGTCTGAACAGCCACCCGCTCCAGGGATCAGCAAGAAAAATACTGTTATTAATTATATACTATAATATATAATAATATATAAAATATAACGACATTTTTCTCGAAATCTGGCACAGCGGGTGGTGCCTTTCCCTAGGGGAAAACCTGCTTTACGGCTCCAGCCGTTCGATGCGCCAGCCATCGCCATCGCGCTGGTAGCGCAGGCGGTCGTGCAGCCGTCCGCGACGCCCCTGCCAGAATTCCATGCGCTGTGGCCGCACCCGATAGCCGCCCCAGAATTCCGGAAACGGCACGTCCTGGCCGGCGTATTTTTTTTCATTGATGTCGAGTCGCGCATCCAGCTCGGTGCGCGTGGCGACGCGGCGGCTCTGGCGCGAGGTGAGGGCGCCGAGCTGCGAGCCGCGCGGGCGCGTGTAGAAATATTCCTTCGCGATTTCCGGCGGCAGTTTTTCGGCGCGGCCTTCGATGCGTACCGAGCGCTCCAATTTGTCCCACCAGAACACCAGCGCAACGTCGGCGTGCGCGGCGATGTCCTGTCCCTTGTGGCTCTCGAGGTTGGTGAAGAAATTCAGGCCACCGTCGTGAAAACCCTTGAACAGCACAATGCGCGCCGAGGGTTTGCCGTCGGCGCCGACCGTGGCCAGCGTCATCGCGGTCGGTTCCTGCATCGGCACCGCCACGGCATCGTCGAGCCAGCGTTGCAGCTGCGCCAGCGGCGACGGCAGCAGATCGGTTTCGTTGAGCGGCGGATTGCGGGTGAATTGGGCCATGCAGCGACACTCTGGCAGAATCGGCGTCCCACTATTCTGCCGGAAACCGATCATGTCCACCTTCAGAGCCTTGCGCATCCACCAGGACGGGAAAGCCACCCACGCGCGTCTCGAAAATATCACGCTCGACGATCTGGGCGCGGGCGAGGTGACGGTGCGCGTGCAGTGGTCTGGCATCAATTACAAGGATGCGCTGGCGGTGACCGGCAAGGGCCGCATCATGAAAGGTTTTCCGAAAATCGCCGGCATCGATCTCGCCGGCATCGTCGAGCGCAGTGGCGACCTGCGTTACAAGAAAGGCGACGCCGTGCTGGTCACCGGCTGCAACATCGGCGAAGTGCTCGACGGCGGTTACACTGAAATCGCGCGTCTGCCGGCCGATATCCTGGTGCCGCTGCCCGCAGGCCTGACGCTGCGCGAGGCGATGGCCATCGGCACCGCTGGATTCACTGCCGCGCTGGCGCTGCGCCGCATGCTCGAAAATCACCAGGCGCCCGACATGGGCCCGATCGCCGTCACCGGCCCCACCGGTGGCGTCGGCTCCGTTGCCATCGATCTGTTCAAGCGCGCCGGCTTCACCGTGCACGCCATCACCGGCAAGGCCGGTATTGCCGATGATTATCTCAAGGCACTGGGTGCCGACGCCGTGATTGCGCGCCAGTCGCTGGAACTGGGCAAGAAGCCGCTGGAGTCGGCGCTTTGGGGCGGCGCCGTCGACAACCTCGGCGGCGAGACGCTGGCCTGGCTCACGCGCACCGTGCGGCCCTGGGGCAACATCGCCAGCATCGGCCTGGCGCAGTCGCACGAACTCAATACCACGGTGATGCCGTTCATCCTGCGCGGCGTGTCGCTGCTCGGTATCCATTCGGTCGAATGCCCGCGCGCCTGGCGGGAAAACATCTGGCAAAAACTGGCCGGCGAGTGGAAGCCGCGTCACCTCGACCGCATCATCTCGCGCGAAGTGACGCTGGACGATCTGCCCGCAGTCTGCGAGGAGTTCATCGCCGGCACGGTGCAGGGCCGCACGCTGGTGAGGATTGGCGGGGCGGAGTAAGCGGGTCAACGAATGGGTCGTAGGGTGGAATAGCGCAGCGTCCCACGGGGATTTCCGTTGGTCATATTCCACCTTTCGCAAATGGCGGGTTACGGCTTACAGCCTAACCCGCCCTACGTGCTACGTGCTCTGAGGGCCGCTGCGGGGCTCGCGCGGTTTTGCGACTCAGGCGCCCGGATCGAGATACTGGATGACAAGATCGCGGATCGTGACCCGGTCTTGCGCCGAAACGCCCAGAAACGGCCGCGGTGGAATGGTGCCCCAGGGGATCGGGCCGCCGCGCTTGGTGTGGCCGAAGGCGCCCTGAGCGGCGCCGAACTGTTGGGTGCGGGCATACCGTGGACTGCTGCCGATGGTGACACCATCGGCGTGCACCTGCGAGTAGAACTGCCGGCGCAGATCGCCGCTCTCGCCGATCAGCGGCTTCTTGGTGATGGCCAGACCGATGCCCTTGGCGTTGAGACGGCCGTCCTTGCCGGTAGTTTTGGAGTACCGCCCCAAATTTCTCAAATAAGTGGACTGGGCGTTGGGCGCCCAGCGGCTGCCATCGGGCGCGGTGGAGGTGGCGCAGCGTCGCTTCGTGGAATCGATCAGCGCCTCGCCGATCTGCGCAAACAGCGGCTGCGGGTGTTCCAGCCGTCCAGCCATGCGGGCCAGCACGGCGGTGACCTTGCCGTCATTGAGGATGATTTCGATCATGTGCTAGTCTTTCCTCTGACGCGGTGTACCCCGATGGGTAAGGGGGCTGGGCCGGATTTCCGGCTTAGTTGATGTGGGTTCGAGTCCCACCCCGCGTCATATATTCCCATCGAGCACCTCGTATCCGGGATTCTTCGATTCAGGTCGATGCACCGTCATTTGGGGCGCCGCAGGCGAACCCAGAATCCAGTGCACACTCGCCGAGCTTTCTGGATTCCCGCATGCGCAGGGAATGACGAACTGGATATGTCAATAGATTTAACCGAAATTGCTCAGCGGCAAATGGATTCTGGCCTTCGACCGCGAAGCAAAGGTCGTGAATAGACCCTATGGTTCTTCGTCTGCCACGGCATCGGCGGCACCGCCCAACAGCGCCTGCGCCTGTTCAGCCGGCAGCGCCTCAACCTCGCGCAACTGACGCTGGATCGCGCGGCTGCGGACGCCGGTCTGTTCGATCTGACCGCTGGCTTCGTCGAGTTTCTTTTTGACCTTGTCGAGCACTTTGCCGAATTTACTGAATTCGGTCTTGACCGCGCTCAGCACCTGCCAGACTTCGCTGCTGCGCTTTTCGATGGCGAGTGTGCGGAAGCCCATTTGCAGGCTGTTGAGCAGCGCGGTCAGCGTAGTCGGGCCGGCCAGCGTCACGCGGTAGTCGCGTTGCAGCGCGTCGGACAGGCCGGGGCAGCGGATCGCTTCCGCGTACAGTCCTTCCGTCGGCAGGAACATCAGCGCGAAGTCGGTGGTGTGCGGCGGCTCGATATATTTCTCGTGGATTTTTTTTGCTTCCAGTCGCAGGCGCGCGGCCAGCGCGGCGACGGCGTCCTTGGCGGCGGGCGCGTCGGCGCGCTCCTGTGCTTCCAGCAGACGCTCGTAATCCTCGCGCGGAAATTTCGCGTCGATCGGCAGCCACACCGGCTTGCCGTCTTGCTGTGCGTCGCGGCCGGGCAGGCGGATCGCGAATTCCACCGGGTCCTTGCTGTTCGGGCGCGTGACGACATTGCTGGCGTATTGCTCCGGCGTCAGCAGTTGTTCCAGCAAATTGCCGAGTTGCACTTCGCCCCAGGTGCCGCGGGTTTTCACATTGCTCAGCACGCGCTTGAGATCGCCGACGCCGGTGGCCAGCGTCTGCATCTCGCCGAGGCCCTTGTGCACCTGCTCCAGTCGTTCGCTGACCAATTTGAAGGATTCGCCGAGGCGTTGCTCCAGCGTGGCGTGCAGTTTTTCGTCGACCGTCTTGCGCATCTCCTCGAGCTTGGCGGCGTTGTCGGTCTGCATCTCGCGCAGCTTGCCTTCCAGCGTGGCGCGCATCTCGTTGAGGCGCTGCGTGTTGGACTCGGTGAGCGTCGCCAGTTGTTGGCCCAGCGCCGAACCGAAACTTTGCAGACGTTGGCCGTAGCCTTCGAGTTGCTGCGCCAGCAATCCGCCGAGGCCAGTGACTTGTGCGCCCAGCGTCTGACCGAACTGGTTGAGATTGCCGCTGAGTTCGACGCGCTGCTTGCCGCTGAGTTCTGCGAGTTCCTGGCGCAGGCGCGAGAGTTCGTCGCGCAGTTGCGCCTGCATCTGCGCCAGCGATTCGTTCAGCCGCGCCTGCTCGGCGTCGTCGCCACGCCCGCCTGCGCGCCACAGCAGGATCAGCTGGAAGATGACCACCAGCAGCAGGCCGGCGCCGAAACACAGAAGTGCGAGAGCATTCATCTGCCCAGTTTAGCCGCGTGCGGCGCCGTCGTGCGACCGGAATCTCGGTAGTGTCTCAGTTTGAGTTTCATGGCACTCCCTCATCCGTCCCTTCGGGACACCTTCTCCCAAAGGGAGAAGGATCAAAAGCCCCCTCTCCCTCC
>JBOICJ010000097.1:0-3517 GCA_050740035.1 Stenotrophobium sp.
CCTCGCGCCAGTCGGACCTCTCGCGGTCCGCGAAATCCTGAAGGTGGATAGGCTCGCCGAAATTGACATAGGCCTTGCCGTAGGACTTGGTCAGGATCTTGCTGGCCTTGAGCAGGCCTTGCACCGACTCCTGCTGCTTGGCGCCGCCGCGCAATTCCTTCGAGTAGCTGTTCAGCTCCCAGGCTTTGTCGTAGCCGATGAATACCGGCACCAGCAGCACCTTGCGGGTGCGCTGCTTGAGGCTGGCCTCGACCACCATGCTCAGCAGGCCGGTCTTGGGAACCAGCAGACGGCCGGTGCGGCTGCGGCCGCCCTCGGGAAAGAATTCGATCGGGTAGCCGCGCTGGATCAGCGAATCGACGTAGGCGCGGAACACGGCGGTGTAGATGCGGTCGCCGGAGAAGCTGCGGCGCATGAAGAACGCCCCGCAGCGGCGCAGCAGGCCGCCGACCACCGGCATGTTGAGATTGATGCCGGCGGCGATGTGCGGCGGCACCAGGCCGGCGTGATACAGCGAATACGACATCAGCAGGTAGTCGGCGTGCGAACGGTGGCACGGCATGTAGATGATTTCATGCGACTGCGCCAGCTGGCGCAGTCGCTCCATGCCCTGCACGTCGATGCCCTTGAACACGCGGTGCCAGACGAAGGTGCCGAGGAAGCGCTCCATGAAAGTCAGGCTCAGCGTCGAATAGTCGGCGCAGATTTCCTCGGCGCATTTGCGCGCGTATCTGCGGCGCTGCTCTGGCGTGCGGGCTTTTTCCGCAGTGCCGCTGTCGATCGCGCGCTGCACGCCGGGGGCCTTGAGCAGTCCGTCGATCACCACCTGCCGCCGCAGCAGCGTCGGCCCCAGCGCGGCGGTGCGTGCGCGCAGAAAATGGAAGTGCATCACGCGCCGCAGTTTGCGGATGGTGGTGGCGGCGTCGGGTTCCTTGTCGACGAATCCGCGGAACGACAGCGGCAGCGCGAAGTTGACGAAGACGTTGCGGCCGTTGGCGATGATGATGAAAAGCTTGCGGATCGCGCTGGCCTGCGGGCTGTCGAAGAAGGCCAGCTTGAACAGGCTGGTTTCCTTGCCGGGATCGCGGCCCCAGAACAACGACACCGGCACCAGCTGCGCCTCATACGACTGGGTGGCGATGGCGGTTTCCATCAGCCGCGTCAGTTCGGTGGCGCGCAGGCGGGTTTCCAGCAGCGCCGGCAGGTAGACCACGCCGGCCCGCTCCGGCGTCGGGAAATTGAGCCCGGTACGGCTCGGCCGCGGCAGCGCGAGGTCCCTGCAGATGCGGTCGAGCACGAACAGGTCGGCCCAGGAGCGCGCGGGCAGGATGAAGACGACCGGCTTGGTCGGGTCGAGATTGAGTTCGGCGCGGATGTCGCTGCGCGTCAGGCGATACTGGATCAAGTATTGCAGCGGCTTGAACAGCAGCGACGCCAGCCAGAAGTAGACCCGGTTCAGCAGTCCGCCCATAGTCCCTCCATTGCCGGCCCTGTTGTTTGTTGCGGGCGCGTGTCATCGGTCATTGCGCGCAGTTTACCGCATGGTTTGCGGGATCAAGCGCAGCGGCCTGAAATTGACCACCCGCTGTCCGGTCGGCATGCAGAATTAATGTTATAATATATAATAAATTAATTTATATATTATATAATATATAACAACAGTTTTAGCTGATTCCGGGCTAGCGGGTGCCGGTTTTTTTGCATTGCACGATTGACCGCGCGCCCGTAACGCGTCAGGTTCGCGCTCAACCGGCCGGTCTTGCAGCGAGGAAGTGTCCTGCAATGCGCGCCGTGCATGAAAAATCTTGCTACTGGGGAGTGTGACTCCTAAGGGAGTTTGGCGGCGCAAAGGACTGCGCCGTTTTTCTTTGTTCGCGCCAGACGGCTCGCGTCAGCCGGCTGCGGTGCAATTTCGCTAGACTGCGATTTTCCGCAGCACCCAAAAACACATGGACATCCGCGCCATCTTTGCTCAGGTCCCGCTGTTCTCCCGGCTTTCGCCCGAGGCGCTGGATGCGTTCGCCGAGCGTGTGCAGGTGATCGAGGTCAAGAGCGGCGATATCCTGCTGCGCGAGGGCGATATCGCCACGGCGGCATACGTCGTCGCGGCCGGGCGGCTGCGCGCGGTGCTGGCGGATGGCACCATCGCCGGCGACATCGGCAAGTTCGAGTTGCTCGGCGAAATCGCGGTATTCGCCGGCGAACCGCGCAGCGCCACGGTACATGCCGTGCGCGATTCGATCGTGCTCGGCATCAACCGCAAGGACCTGCTGCGGCTGGTCAATGCCTACCCGATGGCGCTGATCGGAATTACCCGCATCATCATCAAGCGCCTGCGCCAGAATCAGCGCAGCCGCACCTTGCAGAGCGCAAGAACCGCGCGCACTTTCGCCATTATTCCGGCTTCGGGCGACGTCGATGCGCACGCTTTTGCCGAGGCGTTCTGCGATGCGCTGGCGACCTGCCAGGTGATTCCCGACCGCAGCAAGATCAAGCTGGTTGACGATGTTTTCGTCGATGGCGAACTGGGCGCAGGCGCGGCGCAGTCGCCGTTCGTCGACAACGAAGCCAATACGCGGCTGATGACCCTGCTCGGCGAGGTCGAGGACCAGCATCGCTACCTGGTCTACGCCGCCGGTGGCGATGCCAATTCCTGGGCGCGACGCTGCATGCGTCAGGCCGATCACATCCTGCTGGTCGCCAACAACGAGGCCATGCCGCTGGTGACGCCGATGATCGATCTGCTGATCCACGGCAGCGCCTCGCGCGCGCCGGTGAATCTGGTGCTGCTGCGGCCGCAGGGCGAGGCGGCGGGCGAGGTGCTGCGCTGGCGCGAGCTGGTTCGCGCCGCGTCGCATTTTTTTGCCCAGCCGAACGACGCCGGCGACTACGGCAGTCTTGCGCGCAAGCTCACCGGCCGCGGCGTCGGACTGGTGCTGGGCGGCGGCGGCGCCCGCGGCTTCGCGCACATCGGCCTGCTGCGCGCACTGCGCGAATTGAACATCCCGGTTGATGCCGCCGGCGGTTCCAGCATGGGCGCGTTTCTTGCGGCGCTGTGCGCCTGTGGCTACGACCACAACGAAATCACGCACATCACGCGCGAGACGTTTGTCCGCCACAACTATCTCAACGACTACATGTTTCCGACCGTGGCGATGATTCGCGGCCGCAAATTCGTGCGGCGGCTGCACGAAATCTTCGAGGAACGGCAGATCGAGTCGCTGCGCACGCCGTATTTCTGCGTATCCACCAATCTGACGCGCGGCACCACCATGGTTCACGACCGCGGCCCGCTCTACATGTGGCTGGCGTGCAGCATGTGCGTGCCGGGCGTGGCGCCGCCGGTGGCCTACAAGGGCGAGCTGCTGGCGGATGGCTCGGTGATCGACAGCCTGCCCACCGACGTCATGCACGACAAGCGGCTCGGCCCGATCATCGCCTCCGATGTCAGCACCTCGGGCGACCTGAGCGTGCCCGGCATCGAGGGGCCGGATCCCGAAGGCCTGCTGAGCTGGCG
>JBOICJ010000098.1:0-2494 GCA_050740035.1 Stenotrophobium sp.
GAGGACTCGAACCTCCACGGTGTTACCCGCCAGTACCTGAAACTGGTGCGTCTACCAATTCCGCCATCTCGGCAATGGGCGCGCATTTTGTCCACTGCCCCTATCTTTGTCAATGAATAATTCCAAGCCTCCCAAGAAAAAATCCCGGTCTTCTCAGCAGGACTGGCGCGTCCAGGATCCTGAATTCGCAAGCGAGCAGGGCCGCTATGAAAAACCCATCCCCAGTCGCAGTCTGATTCTCAAAATTCTCGGCGACGAAAGCGGTGGACCGCGCAGTCTGGATGAACTGATTGCACATTTTGCTTTGACCGACGAAGGCCAGCAGGTGGCGCTGGAGCGCCGGCTTGGCGCCATGTTGCGCGATGGCCAGGCGATGCAGAACCGCAAGGGCGCATGGGGCGCGGTGACGCGCATGAACCTGGTGGCCGGCGTCGTGCAGGCGCACCGCGACGGCTTCGGGTTCCTGATTCCCGACGGCGGTGGCCAGGATGTTTTCCTGCCGCCGCGGCAGATGCGTTCGCTGATGAACGGCGATCGGGTGCTGGTGCGCATCTCCGGCACCGACTACAAGGGGCGGCCGGAAGGCTCGGTGGCCGAGGTGCTGGAGCGGGGCACGCGCACGGTCGTCGGTCGTCTGCACCTGGATCAGGGCATCAGCTACCTGATTCCAGAGAATCAGCGCGTGCAACAGGACGTGTTGATTCCGCCGGATCAGCGCATGGGCGCCAAGCGCGGCCAGATGGTGGTTGCCGAGATCACCGCGCCGCCGGGTTCGCGCACGCTGCCGGTCGGCAGGATTGTCGAAATCCTCGGCGATCACATGGCACCGGGCATGGAGATTGAGGCGGCGCTGCGTGGACATAACCTGCCGAACGAATGGTCGCCGGAACTCGAACGCGAAGTGCGGGCTATCCCCGACACGGTGCAACCGGAACAGATTGCAGGGCGTCAGGATTTGCGCCAACTGCCGCTGGTGACCATCGACGGGATCGATGCGCGCGATTTTGACGATGCGGTGCACTGCCGTCCGGAGAAAAAAGGCTGGACCTTGTGGGTGGCGATTGCCGATGTCTCCGCCTATGTGCGACCCGGCACGCCGCTGGATGCCGAGGCCCTGCGTCGCGGTACTTCGGTGTATTTTCCGCAGCGGGTGATCCCGATGCTGCCGGAGAAGCTGTCCAACGGCCTGTGCTCGCTCAATCCCGATGTGGATCGTCTGTGCATGGTCTGCGAGATGCGCGTGCTGCCCGACGGCAGTGTCGATAAGGCCAGTTTCTATGAAGGCGTGATGCGATCGAAGGCGCGCCTGATTTACGAAGACGTTGCCGCCATTCTGGATGATCCTCGCGGCGAGCAGGCGCGCAAGCGTGGCGAACTGGTGCCGCACCTGCTGGCGCTGAACCAGGTGTTCGAAGCGCTGTTTGCAGCGCGTCTGAAACGCGGCGCGATTGATTTCGACAGTACCGAGACGCGCATCGTGTTTGGGGCCGATCGCAAGATCGAGAAGATCGTGCCGGTGCAGCGCAACCGCGCACATCGCCTGATCGAGGAGTGCATGATCGCCGCCAACGTCGAGTCGGCGAAGATGGTCGAGAAGGCGAAGGTGCCGTCGCTCTATCGCATTCATGAAGACCCCGATGCCATCAAGGTGCAGGCCCTGCGCGAATTTCTGGCGGGCCGTGCGCTGCGCCTGGGCGGCGGTGCCACGCCCAAGGCGATGGACTACGCCAAGGTACTGGCCGCGGTCAAAGGCCGACCGGACGCCGGGCTGGTACAGACCGTGCTGCTGCGTTCGCTGATGCAGGCCCAGTACAACGCGGTGAACTCGGGTCACTTTGGGCTGGCGTTGACGCACTATGCGCATTTCACCTCGCCGATCCGGCGCTACCCGGATTTGCTGCTGCATCGGGCGATCAAGCACGCGCTGCGAGCCGCCAAGGGGCGCAGGCTGCTGAGCCGCAACAAGACGGAACCGTTCATTTACACCACCGAGCAGATGGTCGCCTTTGGCGCGCATTGCTCGATGGCCGAACGCCGCGCGGATGACGCGACGCGCGATGTCTCCACCTGGCTCAAATGCGAATTCATGAGCCATCGCGTCGGCGATGAATATGGCGGCGTGATTACCGCCGTGACCAATTTCGGATTGTTCGTCGAACTCCAGGACCTGTATGTCGATGGCCTGGTGCACGTGTCCTCGCTCAAGAGCGACTATTACCAGCACGATGCCAAGCAGCACCGTCTGGTCGGCGATCGTTCGGGGCAGGTCTATGCGCTGGGCGATCGGGTGCGCGTCAAGGTCGTGCGGGTGAATCTTGATGAACGTAAAATCGATCTTGAGCTGATTGCAGGAAAGTCCGACGCGCAATCGGGCATGAAAAAGTCGGGGCGCAAGACGGCTGAAAAATCATTGCCCCCAGCTCAGTCGGAAGACAAGCCGGTCAAGAAAGGCAGGCGCAGAAGGAGGTCCTGATGAGGACAGCGATTAAACAGA
>JBOICJ010000099.1:0-1835 GCA_050740035.1 Stenotrophobium sp.
AAATCCGCAACCGCCGCCAATACCGGCAGTGCTGCACCTACGGTGGTTTCGTAACCCAAGGCCACACGGCGCTGGCGTGCCAGATTTTGCAGCGATTGATATTCCTGTTGTGGTCCGCTGAATGCCAGCTTGTTGGGAGTCACAATACCGATGCCGTGCTGCAACAGTTCGGCATACTGTTCCACAAGCTCACCGCTGGCGGTGCAATCCACAAACAGATGGGCGAAACCAGGTTCTGCACGAAAACGGCGGAGTATTGCGTGCCAATCGTCAGGCGTACGCGCCGCGGTTGCGCCGCTGTCTGGCCATTGCACTTCGCGACGGTTGATGAGTCCGGCAATCCGGATATCCGGTACTGGTGTCGTCAGGCTCGACTGTCGAGCCTTCAATTGCCGCAAGAGTTCGCGCCCCACCCGACCGCTGTGGCCGGCAATCAACAGCCCAAGCGCAGGTCCATGGTCAGGCAGCTGGAACGGTGCTGGGTTTTCGGCCGGGCTGTCGGTACGCTGCGCAGTCAAAGCATGCATGACCTGGCTTCCTTGTATTCAGGCGATGGCGCGCGCAGCGCTGTCACGGCGCGGAAGTCGCCGATCAGTTGATTGAGCTTCCCGGTTTCGATCAGGAAAGCGTCGTGACCGTGCAGCGAATCCAGTACCGCCAATTTCGCGCTCGGCAACAGGCCCGCCAGCTCCTGCTGTTCGGCGAGCGGATACAGCAGGTCACTGTTGATGCCGATTACCAGCGCCGGCACATCCAATCCAGCGAGCACCGCCGTGTAATCGCCGCGCTGGCTGCCGAGATCGTGACTGTCCATGGCACGCGTCAGCGTCACGTAGCTCGCGGCATCGAAGCGCCGCACCAGCGCGTCGCCGTGATGCGCAAGCCAGGACTCGATTTCGAATACGCCGTCGGCGCGTTGCCTGCGGCCGAAGCGTCGCTGAAACTCGCGCCAGTGGCGGTAGCTCAGCATCGCCATGGCGCGCGCGGCCGCGAGCCCGGCGGTGGGCGGAGTGGACGGCGAATAATTTCCGCCGCGCCAGTTGGGATCGGCATAAATAGCTTGCCGTTGGGCTTCCGACCAGGCGATGGCCCAGGGCGACTGGCGCACGCCGCAGCCGATGACCACTATCGAGCCGACGCGCCCGGGATAAAGCGCGGCCCATTCCAGCACCTGCATGCCGCCGAGCGAACCGCCGATTACGAGCGCGAGTCTGGCGATACCGAGCTCGTCCAGCAGGTGCGCCTGCACCCGCACCATGTCGCGCACCGTGATGTGCGGGAAATCTCCGCCATAGGGCGCACCTGTCAGCGGATTGATGCTGCGCGGTCCGGTGGTGCCATAGCAGCTTCCGAGTACATTGCTGCACAGGATGAAGTCCCGCGTGGGATCGAGCGCCCGGTCGGGACCGAGCAAGCCACTCCACCATTGGTCCACATCCGCCGAGCCGGTGAGTGCGTGACACACCAGCACCGTGTTGTCGCGCGCGTGGTTGAGCGCGCCCCAGGTTCGGTAAGCCACCGTCATCTGGGGCAGCACCGTGCCCGATTCCAACCGGAGGGCTTCCGGCAGGTTCAGGAAGCGGGTGTCTCCGGCCAGATCCGCAGCGAGTGTCATGCTGCAACCCGCTGGCGGATGGCGGTGAACGCCTGCCCGAAATCCGCCTTGATGTCCTCTATGTGCTCGATGCCCACCGACACGCGGATCAGATCCGGCGTGACCCCGGCGCTTTGCTGCTCTTCCGCGGAAAGCTGCTGGTGCGTGGTCGAGGCCGGATGGATCACCAGCGTCTTGGCGTCGCCGATGTTGGCCAGATGGCTCGCGAGCTTGACATGAT
>JBOICJ010000100.1:0-12395 GCA_050740035.1 Stenotrophobium sp.
GCCCAGTGCCAACACCATCCTGATCGATCGCGCCGACACGCTGGGCCTGGCGCAGTTGCACCAGCTGCGCGGGCGCGTCGGCCGCAGCCACCACCGCGCCTACGCCTACCTGCTGGTGCCGAGCAAGCGCGCCATCAGCAGCGACGCGCAGAAACGTCTGGATGCGATCGAAACCCTTGGCGACCTCGGCTCGGGCTTCGCCCTGTCCACGCACGACCTGGAAATTCGCGGCGCCGGCGAACTGCTGGGCGAGGAACAATCCGGCCAGATTTCGGAAGTGGGCTTCACGATGTACGCCGAACTGCTGGCGCGCGCAGTCAAGGCGATCAAGTCCGGCAAGCTCAACGACGAGCCTTTCGGCCACAGCGAATGTGAAATCGACCTGGGCACCTCCGCGCTGATTCCCGAGGATTACGTGCCCGACGTGCACACGCGCCTGACGCTCTACAAGCGCGTCGCCGAAGCCGGCAATGAGCACGAACTGGATGAATTGAAAGTGGAGATGATCGATCGCTTCGGCCTGCTGCCGCCACAGGCCGAGCGCCTGCTCGATGCCGCACGGCTGCGCACCGCCGCCACGCCGCTGGGCATCAGCCGCATCCGCGCCGGCGCACGCAGCGCCAGCTTCGATTTCAGCGCCACGCCGAAGATCAATCCGCTGAAGCTGATCAAGCTGATCCAGAGTCAGCCCAAGGTCTACAAACTCGAAGGCCAGAAGCGGCTGCACTATCATGCCGATTTGGAAACGCCCGAAACGCGCGCCGCGTCCCTGCTGCCATTGTTGGCTACACTGGGCGAGCCGCCACCGAGTCACACACCATGAAGACATCCGCCCGCCTGTTGATCTGCCTGAGCTTGAGCCTGCTGCTGCCCGCCGCAGCCTGGGCCGAGACTTACCGGGTGGATGTCATCGTGTTTCTCAACAAGGGCGGCACCGACGGCGAACTCGGGCGCAGCACCACTTCGATCGACATGCGCCGCGCCATTGAAATCACCGATACCGCCGGACTCGGTGCCGCCGGCATCACGCTACTGCCGGACAGCGCCTTCGGCCTGACCTCGGAGTGGGATCATCTGCGCTACGCCAAGAATTTCAAGCCGCTGCTGCGTCTGGCCTGGATCCAGAAAGACCCGCCGGCCGCCGATGGCCCGGCACTGCATCTGCGCTGGGGCGAAGGTTTTGTCGGCAACGGCGCCAGCCTGTCGCCGGTGGACGGCACGCTGAGCCTGACCGCCGATCATTACCTGCATCTGAATGCCGATCTGGTTTACACCGAGGCCACCGGCAATGGTTACACCAGCTATCGCCTGCATGAAGACCGCCTGATGCGGCGCGACGAGATCCATCATCTCGACAGCCCCAAACTGGGCATCCTCGCGCGCGTGGTCAAGGCGGGTAGCTAGTCCGCATCCTGAATTCAGTGCGGAGACTTCCCAGGCCTTCCGGATTCCCGCGTCCGCGGGAATGACAAGAATCAAGAGCGCGAGTCCTCTTTTCACAGTCATTTGTAGCCACATCCCTCCGTCATTCCGGGGCCGCGTAGCGGAACCCGGAATCCAGTACGGACTCCCCCAAGGCTTCTGGATTCCCGCGTGCGCGGGAATGACGAGATAAATAGAGCGCGTTGTTTCCTACACCGTCATTCCGGGGCCGCGTAGCGGAACCCGGAATCCAGACGCCGTCAGGCCAAGTCTTCATACAAATCGCGCCACGAAGGATTGAGTTGTTCGATCAATGCCAGCTTCCACGCGCGCCGCCATTTCTTGAGCGCTTTTTCGCGTTCGATTGCCGATGTCATGGAGTCGTGCATCTCGTACCACGCCAGAAGACTCACCGAATACCGCGCGGTGAATCCATCGACGACATGGTTCCTGTGCTGCCATACCCGGCCGATCAAGTCAGAGGTGACGCCGACATACAAGGTGCCATTGCGCCGGCTGGCGAGGATGTAGACACAGGGCTGCTTCATTGGGGAAAGATACTGGATTCCCGCGTGCGCGGGAATGACGAGATGGAAAGAGAGTGAGGCTCCCTTCGACGTCATTCCGGGGCTGCGTAGCGGAACCCGGAATCCAGTGCGCGCCCAAGCCCTCTGGACTCCCGCATGCGCGGGAATGACGGAAGGAAGAGTGCGGCAATGACGAAGGAGTGATGTCGGCACTCAACAAGGAACCCTGATCCGGGTTCAATCGCGGCGATTTGCCAGATAATCCCGATACGCCAGCGCGATACCCTGATCGAGCGCGATCTTTGGCTTCCAGCCCAATGCGCGCAGCTTTGAAATATCCAGCAGCTTGCGCGGCGTACCGTCAGGCTTGCTGGCATCCCACGCGGTCGCGCCGGTGTAGCCCACCGCCTGTTTCACGTGCTCGACCAGTTCGGCGATGGTGACGTCCTCGCCGCAGCCGACATTGAGCAGCGGCGGCTCGCCATCGTTGAACAAATGCCCGAACCGGGTTTCGGCATTCTCCAGCAGGAACACGCAGGCATCGGCCATGTCGTCGCTGTAGAGAAACTCGCGTTTCGGTTTGCCGCTGCCCCAGACCGCCATGCTCGGCGCACCCGCGAGCCTGGCTTCGTGGCACTTGCGGATCAAGGCCGGCAGCACATGCGAGTTGGCCAGATCGTAGTTGTCGCCGGAACCGTAGAGATTGGTCGGCATCGCCGCAAGGTAGCGCGTGCCGTATTGGCGGTTGTAGGACCAGCACATTTCGATGCCGGCGATTTTCGCCAGCGCGTAGGCGCGGTTGGTGGCCTCCAGCGGCCCGGTAAGCAAATAGTCCTCGCGAATCGGCTGCGCGCAATCGCGCGGATAGATGCACGACGACCCCAGAAACAGCAGGTGCTTGACGCCTGCGCGCCATGCCTCGTGGATAACGTGGGTCTGGATCGCGAGGTTCTGCTGGATGAATTCGGCCGGATAGGTGTTGTTGGCGTGGATGCCGCCGACTTTTGCCGCCGCCAGAAAAACATATTCGGGTCGCTCGCGCGTGAAGAATTCGCGCACGGCTCCGGGGTCGGTCAACTCCAGCTCCGCATGCGTCCGCGTCAGCAGATTGCCGTAGCCCCTGCGCTGCAACTGGCGCACGATCGCCGAACCGGCAAGACCCCGATGACCGGCGACATAGATTTTGCTCGATGCCTGCATGTCTACTCGTTGAAGTCGAAGGCCTTGAAACCGCTGTTCTTGACCAGTTGATCGCGCTGCGCCAGTTTGACGTCCTCGCGCATCATCTCGGCGACCAGGTCGGCAAAACTGGTCTGCGGTTTCCAGCCCAGTTTGCGATGCGCCTTGCTGGCGTCGCCCAGCAGCGTCTCGACTTCGGTCGGACGGAAATAACGCGGATCGACGCTGACGATGACCTGTCCAGGCTTGAGCACCGATTTTCCCGGTTTGTCGACCCGGCCCTGCTCGTTGACGCCTTCGCCGCTCCAGCTCAGCGTCATGCCGATTTCGGCGGCGGCGGCATCGACGAAATCGCGCACGCTGTACTGCACGCCGGTGGCGATGACGAAATCCTCCGGCTGCGCCTGTTGCAGCATCAGCCATTGCATCTCGACGTAGTCGCGGGCGCGGCCCCAGTCGCGCTTGGCGTTGAGGTTTCCCAGATACAGGCAGTCCTGCAATCCCAGACTGATGCGCGCCAGCGCGCGGGTGATCTTGCGGGTGACGAAGGTTTCACCGCGCACCGGCGATTCGTGGTTGAACAGGATGCCGTTGCAGGCATACATGCCGTAAGCCTCGCGGTAATTGACCGTGATCCAGTAGGCATAGAGCTTGGCGGCGGCATACGGCGAACGCGGATAGAACGGCGTGGTTTCCTTCTGCGGGATTTCCTGCACCAGTCCGTACAGCTCCGAGGTCGAGGCCTGATAGAAGCGGGTTTTTTTGCCCAGCCCGAGAATGCGCATCGCCTCGAGGATGCGCAGCGCGCCGAGCGCGTCGGAGTTGGCGGTGTATTCCGGTTCCTCGAACGACACCGCGACATGACTCTGCGCGGCACGATTGTAGATTTCGTCCGGCTGCACGTCCTGGATCACGCGGATCAGGCTGCTCGAATCGGTCATGTCGCCGTAATGCAGCTGGAACGTGCGGCCCTGCTCGTGCGGGTCCTGATAGAGATGATCGATGCGGTTGGTGTTGAACAGCGAGCTGCGGCGCTTGATGCCGTGCACGGCGTAGCCCTTGCCGAGCAGGAACTCGGCCAGATAGGCGCCGTCCTGCCCGGTGACGCCGGTGATGAGTGCGGTTTTTTTCATGGATTGATCGGCTCTGATACTGAATTCATA
Source organism: Stenotrophobium sp. (assembly GCA_050740035.1). Lineage (GTDB taxonomy): Bacteria > Pseudomonadota > Gammaproteobacteria > Nevskiales > Nevskiaceae > Stenotrophobium. The sequence continues at coordinate 4,292 of JBOICJ010000100.1, forward strand.
CGGCTTCGATGAAGTTTAAGATTTCCGTGGTCTTGTCGCGCATCAAGGCCGCGTCGCCGCGCGACTCGACATTGAGCCTGAGCACCGGCTCGGTGTTGGAGCCGCGCAGATTGAAGCGCCACTGCGGAAACTCAATGCTAACACCATCGGTTTTATCCACGGCCAGCGCGTCGGCCGCATAGCGAGCCTCGACCCGCGCGATTGTCGCCGCGACGTCGCGCACGGTGCGGTTGATCTCGCCACTGGCCGGGAATTTGCGGATGCGCTCGCCCACCAGTTGCGACAGCGTTTGGCCCGATTCGCCGATCAGCCCAGCCACCAGCAGCCACGGGATATTGCCGTTGTCGCAATAAGCGAAATCGCGGAAATAGTGATGCGCGCTCATCTCGCCGCCGTAGACCGCGTTCTCCGCACGCATGCGCTCCTTGATAAAGGCATGGCCGGTTTTCGACTGGATCGCGATGCCGCCGGCGGCGTTGACGATATCGAGCGTGTTCCAGGTCAGTCGCGGATCGTGGATGATTTTTGCGCCGGGATTTTTCTTCAGCAGCGCCGCCGCCAGCAGGCCGACGATGTAGTAGCCCTCGATGAATTCGCCATGTTCGTCGAACAGGAAGCAGCGGTCGAAATCGCCGTCCCAGGCGACGCCGAAATCGGCCCGGTGCGCGCGTACCGCGTCGGCGGTGGCGCTGCGATTTTCCGGCAACAGCGGGTTGGGAATACCGTTGGGAAAATCGCCGTCTGGCTGGTGATGCACCTTGATGAATTCAAAAGGCAGATACGGCGCCAGCGCATCGATCACAAGGCCAGCGACGCCATTGCCGGCATTGACGACGATGCGCAGCGGCCGCAGACGGCGGGCGTCCACGATCTTGAGCAGATGCTCGACATAACCCTGCCGGTAGCTGCGCGGTGTTTTTTTCGGCGCACCCGTGGGCACCGTTGCGGTTGAACGCGCGACCTGCCGCTCCAGTTCGCGCAGGCCGCTGTCGCCGGACACCGGCACAGCGCCACCGCGCACCAGCTTCATGCCGTTGTAGTCCATTGGATTGTGGCTGGCGGTGACCTGGATGCCGCCGTCGATGCCAGGCTGCTGCGCGGCCCAGTAGATCTCCTCGGTGCCGCACAAGCCGATATCCACCACCTCGACGCCTTCGGCATTGAAGCCGTGCGCCAGCGCGTCCAGCAGCGCGCTGCTGGAATGGCGGATGTCGCGGCCCAGCGCCACAGTCTTGGGCCGGAACAGTTGCGCGTAGGCGACGGCCAGCCGGTAGGCGATATCGGGATTCAGTTCGTCCGGCACCCGCCCGCGGATGTCATAGGCCTTGAAGCACGGCAGGCGCAGCGCAGCGTCGCTCACGTCTGCGTCCGACCGTAGACATCCTCGAAGCGGACGATGTCGTCCTCGCCCAGATAGGCGCCGGACTGCACTTCGATCAGTTGCAACGGGATCGCGCCCGGATTCTCCAGGCGATGCTTTTCGCCCAGCGGGATATAGGTGGACTGATCTTCGTGCAGCAGAAATACCTTGTCGCCGCAGGTGACTCTGGCAGTACCTTTGACCACGATCCAGTGTTCGGCGCGGTGGTGGTGCATTTGCAGCGACAACTTGCAGCCGGGTTTGACGATGATGCGCTTGACCTGAAAGCGTTCGGCGCTGGCCAGCGCCTCATAGCTGCCCCAGGGGCGATAGACCTGCGGATGTTCCTGCACTTCGGAGCGTTTGTCGGCCTTGAGTCTGGCGACGATTTTCTTGACGTCCTGCACGCGATCGCGGGTGGTGACCAGTACCGCATCCTGGGTCTCGATCACGATATGGTTGGCGACGCCCGCCAGCGTCACCAGCCGCGACTCGGCATGTACCAGATTGTCGCGCGCACTCTCGAACAAGACGTCGCCGCGAGCGACATTGCCATCGGCATCCTTGGGCAGCGTGTCGAGAAAACTCCAACTGCCGACGTCGTCCCAGCCCGCATCGAGCGGCACCAGCGCCGCGTGCGTGGTTTTTTCCATGACCGCGTAATCGATCGACTCAGCGCGTGCGGCCTTGAATGCCGCTGCATCGAGCCGGATGAAATCGAGATCGCGCCGGCTCTGGTGCAACGCCGCGGCGGTGGCGCTGTGCATCTGCGGCTCGAGTTTCTGCAACTCGGCGAGGAATGCGCCCGCCTGGAACACGAAGATGCCGCCATTCCAGTAATAGCTGCCGTCGTCGATGAAACCCTGTGCGCGTGCGGCATCCGGCTTCTCGACGAAGCGCGCGATCTCGCGGACTCCGGCACCGAGTTCGGCGCCGGCCTTGATGTAGCCGAATCCGGTTTCCGCCCGCGTCGGCCGGATACCGAAGGCGACGATGCGCCCCGCCGCCGCGGATTCGCGGGCGAGCTGCACCGCCTGGCGGAATCGTCCGCCGTCGGCGACGACATGATCGGAAGGCATCAGCAGCACCACGACCTCCGCGCCGTATTGTTCCGCCGCATAGTGCGCCGCGACCGCCGCCGCCGGCGCGGTGTTGCGGCCCTCGGGTTCGAGGATCACCGTCGCGCCGCCGATGCCGGCGTCGAGTAACTGCTCGGCGACGATGAAACGATGCCGCTCGCCGCAGATCGCCAGCGGCGGCAGCACGGCGTCGAAGCCCTGCACGCGCAGTGCGGTGTCCTGCAGCAGTGTCTTCTCACCCAGCAGTTTCAGGAACTGCTTGGGATACTGCTCGCGCGATAACGGCCACAGGCGCGTGCCGGAGCCGCCCGCGAGAAAGACCGGTAATAGGGATGTCATCGAACGCTCTTGATCGGCAAGGTGGCGGCGGCGAAATCAACCGGCCAGCAACTCGCCGATGCGCCGGTCCTTCTCCGCCCACAGCGCCGCCACCCAGGTCTGGAAACGGCTGCGGAATTCAGGATCGGTTTCATAGTCGCCGGTGTAAAACTCATGCGGCATTTTGAGTGTTTTGGCCTCGATAATCACCTTGCGCATCCTGCCGCAGGCAAACTCCCAGAACCCCACCGCGCCGCCGGGATAGACGATGGTGACATCCAGCAGCGAATCGAGCCGTTCGCCCAGCGCCGACACGGTAAAGGCAAAGCCGCCCGCCTTGGGCTTGAGCAGGTGCGCGTAGGGCGATTGCTGTCGGTCGTGCTTTTCCGGCGTGAAGCGCGTGCCTTCGAGAAAATTCAGGATCAATGCCGGCTGGTTGGCGAAGGCCTCACAAGCCTTGCGCGTGGTTTCGAGATCCTTGCCCTTGAGCGCCGGGTTTTTCGCGAGCTGCTCCTTGGTGTAACGCTTCATGAACGGGAAATCGAGTCCCCACCACGCCAACCCAAGCACCGGCACCCAGATCAGTTCCTGCTTGATGAAAAACTTGAAGAACGGCGCTTCGCGGCCGAACGCCACCATCAGCACAAAGATGTCGTTCCAGGTCTGGTGATTGGCACAGACCAGATACTGCCCCTTGGGATCCACCGGCGCATCCATGCGGATATCCCAGTTGATCGGCTTCATGAACACCTTGCACAGCCAGGTGTTCACCGACGCCCAATGCTGCGCCAGCCACGCCACCAGCCGCGAGAGGCGGTCGCGCAACGCCGTGCGTCTGGGCGTGAGCACCTTGAACAGAATGGCGACATAGACCAGCGCTGCCCAGAACAGCGTATTGAGCGTGAACAGCAGCATGATGATGACGCCATGCACCGGCGCCGGTAAAAATCTCAGCATGATGAATCCTTCTCCCCTGTTGCAGTCCGTTTCAGCATAGCGGCAGACGCTGGAAAGCCCCACCCGCTGTACGGGTTATGATTCCAGATGATGTTATATATTATTAAATATATTTATTTAAAGTAAATATATTATAACAATATTTCATCGCAAAACAGCCAGAGCGGGTGACCATGAATCACTCAATTTTGCACGGAATGACCCGACCACTGGATATGCACGATGCGCCAGCCCTGCTCGCCGTGCTGCAACAGCATGGTTTCGCTCTGTACCAGATTGACCGGCTGGCCTTGGTATTTTCCGCGGATACTGGCGATGAGCATGATGCAGGTGAGATCACCCGCCGCGGAGCTGATGATGTGCCGCTGCTGCACCATGCGCTCGGTGCCGGCGGCAAAGCGCATGTCGTCGTCGAGGTGACCGTTGGCGGCGTAACCGTCCCGCGTGTCTTCGCCGTAGCCGGACTCAAAAATCCTGACGTCGGGCGCCAGCAGTTGCAACGCCGCGTCACGCTGGCCCTGCCGCAGCAGATCGTGGAACTGCTCCGCCACCACCGCCGCCGAAGCCTCCGTCGCCGGTGTCGCCACCACCGGCGCAGGCGTTATTGCGGCAGCTGGCACGGGCGTTGCGGCGGCAGCCTGCGCCGACGCAACCGGCGCCACGCACGACAGCAGCAAGGCCGCCAGCACGGCGACCGGCTTCGTGACGAAAAATGCGCTCGGGTTCATGCGCCGGGCTGGCTCGTTGCCATCACCTTGCCGGATTGATTTTCAACGCGCACCGCCTGATACAGGCCGGGCGGCAGGCTGATCAGCGCGCAGGGACTGGTCGCAGATGCATCGGGATTTGCATGATCGGGCGCAAAGAAAGTGGCATGCAGGGTCAGCACGTTATCTTCGATATCGGCATTGCGGCTGACCACCAGACCATAACCGCTGCCCGCGCGCTGCCCCAGTTCGATCAGCGCATAAGGCCCATCCTTGGAGGCATCGCCGTTGAGCAGCGTCATGCCGCGACTCGCCTGCCACTTCTGCAACTCGTCGGCATTGGCCAGCGTCCGTATCGTGGTTTCCGGCCGCTGGCTGCCGCAGTTCTCCGAATACCCGGCGGGATTCACGTCTACCGGCTGACCGCCGCCGAAAATCCGCGAGAGTCCGGAAAAACCCGCGCAGCCCGTCAAGGCCAGCGCGCCCAGTACCACGATTGCCTGTTTGCAGTTCGCCACGTGCCTGTCCTCGTGCCTCCGTATGCCTGCCGATTTTGGCACGATTCGCACCTGATCTGACGATACCCAAAAATCCGGGATCGGCGAAAATGCGGCACCACATCCGGTCGCGGCCGTCAAAAACCGGCACCGCATCGCACAAGGGACTGTCATGAGCGTCGAACTACCACCCCCTCCGACACCTCAATTGGGCACGATCGAAACGCTGCGACAGCCGGCCGGCACCGGCGTCACCGTCGTTTTCCAGAGTTATCAGCTCCATGTTTCGGCGGCCAATGTACTGACCGCAGCCGAAATCCAAAACGCGATCAGCGTCGCCGCCGACCTCTCGAACGCCGTGCGCAACCTCGCCGCCGCCGCCTATCTCGCCGGCTTTCCGGCGGCTCAAGTGACTTACGCAAAGTCCGGTCAGGATCTGTTCGTGCTGGTCACGCCCGGCAAGATCAGCGGCATCCGCGCCAGCGATCGCCTGAAGCCCTACTTCGACGGCCTGCAGAACGCCAACCCGCTCACGCCCAGTGCGCTCGAAGGCCATCGCGTACTGGCCAGCATCGCCGCCGACCGCGAAGGCGTCACCGTCTACCCGACTTTCCAGCCCGACGGTACCGGCGGTCAGGTGCTGGACTTTGAGCAGAACCTCAGGGAAACAGACCCGACCACGATCAAAGGCGAGTTGAGCAACGTCGGCAATCGCTACGCCAGTCGCTATTTCCTCGATCTCGGCTTGAAAACCGACTCCGTCTGGGGCGACGAATTCCAGGTTTTCTGGCGCCACGGTCTGCCGCACATCGATAACCAGGGGCGCGAAGGCGACTACAACGAACAGGATCTGACCTGGGACCGGGTCACGCCTTATGGCGTATTCGGCATCGGCGGGCGCTACATCAGCTACTTCTTTCACACCGCGACGCTGCCGATCGACGGCCGCATCTACACTGGCGAGGTCAACTGGCTGTACCCGGTCTACGCGGATTTCACGCGGCGCCTGACCGTGCAGGCCAGGGCCGACCGCACCGACTTGCGCAAGAACCTGCAGGACACCGTCGGCGCGTTTCCCGCAGGCACGCCGCTGCAGCACCAGCTCTATAACAGCGGTGAAGTTGCGCTGTCGTATGGACAGAATTTCCAGCTCCTTGCCCACCGCTGGAGCTTTGAAGGCGCGGCCAGCGTACGCAAGGGTTTCGGCAGCGATGAATCCGGCAACCCGCAGAACCTGGCCGATCAGGGCTACCTGCTGTATCGGCCGGCGCTGCGTTTAAAGTTTTACTGGAGCAACGAGATCGCCAGCGGCATCGAGGCCAGCGGCCAGTTCAGCAATGACAGCGTGCCCGAGCAGCAGCAGTGGGTGCTCGGCGGCGTCGGCAACCTGACTTCATCGCTACCGGGCGTATCGGTGGGCGACCAGGGTTATCTCGCACGTCTCTTCACCGAAGTCGCCGGGCCGACGCTTTATGGCGTCGCACTCACGCCGAAAATTTTCGTCGAGCAGGGCGGCGCCCGATTTGCGCAGCCGACCGCGGCCAACGGCCAGCCCCAAGGCACACAGACGTTGATCGACGCAGGCGCCGAACTCGGCTTCAAGTTCGCGCGCTTCGTCGATGGCAGTCTGGCTTATGCGCACGCATTCGCCGACCGCAATATCAACCAGGCGACGCGCGACGACTCCAGGGCGCAGTTGTATTTCCGCATCACCGCGAAATTCTGAAACAGCGGCGTCTCCGAGCAAAAAACCAGCCCGCAGGCTGGCCTTTTTGCATGCGGCATCCGGCGTTGCCGACATCCCGCTCTCGGTACGAGGAATGTGAATCCAGATCAGCTCTGCGGCGTCAGCGCCAGCACTTCCTCCAGCGTCGTTTCGCCCTGCGAGACTTTCTGCAACCCGGCCGCACGCAGCGGCAACAGACCTTGCTTCAGCGCGACACTGCGCAAACTGTTGAAGTCGGTGTGTTCGTGGATCAATTGCTGCAACGACTCGCCCAGCGGCATCATTTCATACAAGCCCTGCCGTCCGAGATAACCGGTTTCGCGGCACTCCAGACAACCCGCGGCCTCGAAGACCTCCGCCGGCAGCGGCAAGGCAAGATTGCCGCAGACTTCGCGCCAGCGCCCTTCGCGTATCTCCACCGGCCGTTTGCAGTGCTTGCACAGACGACGCACCAGACGCTGTGCCACCACACCGATCAGCGTCGCCTTGATCAGATAGTGCGGCACTCCGAGTTCCAGCAGGCGCACGATGGCACTGCTGGCATCGTTGGTGTGCAGGGTCGAGAGCACCAGGTGGCCGGTCAGCGCCGCCTGCACGGCGATCTCTGCCGTCTCCAGGTCGCGGATTTCGCCGACCATGATGATGTCCGGATCCTGGCGCAACAGCGCGCGCACGCCGTCGGCAAAATTGAGATCGATGCCGGCGTTGACCTGCATCTGGTTGAACGACGGCTCCACCAGTTCGATCGGGTCTTCGATGGTGCAGACATTCACCTCGGGTGTCGCCAGCTGCTTGAGCGTCGAATACAGCGTGGTGGTCTTGCCCGAGCCGGTCGGCCCGGTCACCAGGATGATGCCGTGCGGCCGGTCGATCATGTCGCGCCAGATGCGCTCGTCCTTGGCGGAAAAGCCCAGCGCCGAAAAATCCTTGACCAGCACTTCCGGATCGAAAATGCGCAGCACCAGTTTTTCGCCGAAGGCGGTGGGCAGGCTCGATGCGCGCAGCTCGATTTCCTTGCCCGACGGCGAACGCGTCTTGATGCGGCCATCCTGCGGCCGCCGTTTTTCCGCGACATCCAGCCGGCTGAGAATCTTGATGCGGCTGGTGACCGCGATCATGACCGAGGCCGGGACCTGGTAAACCTCGTGCAGGATGCCGTCGATGCGGAAACGGATGTTGCCGGTATCGCGGCGCGGCTCCAGATGAATGTCGCTGGCGCGCTGGTCGAACGCGTATTGCCACAGCCAGTCCACCACCTGCACCACGCCCTGGTCGTTGGCATCCAACTGCTTGTTGGTCTTGCCCAGCTCGACCAGTTGCTCGAAGCTGGCGGCGCTGTTGCCGCTGCCAGCCTTTTGCGCCGCCCGCACGGATTTGGCCAGCGCGAAGAATTCCGCCGTGAAGCGGTGGATTTCCTGCGGACTGGCGATGACGCGGCGCACGCTGCGGCGCGACTGGCG
>JBOICJ010000101.1:0-4145 GCA_050740035.1 Stenotrophobium sp.
ACTTTATACGCATCCCGATACGCGAGAAATCGACGGTGGTATCGGTGGCATCCCAACTCATCCAGATGAAGAAGGCCTTGCCCACCAGATTGGCCTCCGGCACAAAGCCCCAGCGACGGCTGTCATCGCTGCCATCGCGGTTGTCGCCCATCGCGAAATACTTGCCGGGCGGCACGACAAATTCCGCGACATCTTCGGTTGGGCGGTCCGGGTTGATCAGAATCTTGTGCTTGACGCCCAGCAGATCCTCGTCAAAACGATAGACCACGCCCGGTGCCTGCAGACCCGGCGCGGAAAAAACGCCGTCCGGCGACTGGTCGGCTTTCTGGCCATTCACATACAGGGTCTTGTCGCGATAAACGATGTGGTCGCCCGGTACGCCGACGATGCGTTTGATGAAATCGAGATCGGGATTCACCGGCCAGCGGAACACCGCGACATCGCCCCGTTTCGGCTCGCCCATCGTGATGAATTTGTCGTGAAACACCGGATCGCGCAGCCCGTAGGCATATTTATTGACGAGAATGAAATCGCCAATCATCAGGGTCGGAATCATCGAGCCGGAAGGAATGCGGAAAGGCTCGACGATGAACGAACGCACCATCAGCACGACCGCAATCACCGGGAAAAACGACCGGCAGAAATCGACGAAGGCACTGGGCTTGTCTTCCGCTCCTGGCGCCAGCACAGCGGCCCGCTTGGGCGCGAGCCACCATTTGTCGAGCGCCCAAAACACGCCGGTCACCAAGGTCAGCAGTGTCAGCAACACCGCAAAGTCAAAATGAAAATCGTGCATCATCGTTTCCTAAGCAATGCGCCGGCCATCGACGGCGGCGCGGTCAACCCTTTTTGTTGTCCATCCCCAGCACCGCGAGGAAAGCCTCCTGCGGAATTTCGACGCTGCCCACCTGCTTCATGCGCTTCTTGCCTTTTTTCTGCTTGTCGAGCAGCTTGCGCTTGCGTGAAACGTCGCCACCATAGCACTTCGCAATCACATTCTTGCGCAGCGCCTTGACCGTGGTGCGGGCGATGATCTTGGCGCCGATGGCGGCCTGGATGGCGATGTCGAACATCTGCCGGTGGATGACCTCCTGCATGCGCTCGCAGAGATCGCGACCGCGATTGGCCGACACCGAGCGATGCACGATGGTCGCCAGCGCATCGACCTTGTCGCCGTTGACCAGCACATCGAGCTTGATCAGGTCGCCGGCATCGAAGCGCAGCAGTTCATATTCGAACGACGCATAGCCGCGCGAAACGCTTTTGAGCCGGTCGAAGAAATCCAGCACCACTTCCGACAGCGGCATCTCCACTTCAAGCTGCACCTGCGTGCCCAGGTAGCGCAGGTTCTTCTGCACGCCGCGTTTTTCCATGCACAGCTGCATCACTGCACCGACATAATCCGGCGGCATCAGCACGCGCGCGAGGATGATCGGCTCGCGGATTTCCTCGTAAAGCCCCGCCTCCGGCAGCTCGGCGGGATTGTCGATGCGGATGACTTCACCGTTGCTCATCAGCACTTCGTAGACCACGCTCGGCGCGGTGGTGATGAGATTGAGATCGTATTCGCGCTCCAGCCGCTCCTGCACGATCTCCATGTGCAGCATGCCGAGAAAACCAATGCGGAACCCGAAACCCAGCGCGGTGGAGCTTTCCGGCTCGAACTGCAATGCCGAATCGTTCAGGCGCAGCTTCTGCAGCGACTCGCGGAAATCCTCGAAATCCTCGGCATCGACCGGGAACATGCCGGCGAACACGCGCGGCTGCACGGTGCGGAAACCCGGTAACTGCTCGACCGAAGCATTGGCTGACGACGTCAGCGTATCGCCCACCGGCGCGCCAAAAATATCCTTGATGCCGGCGATGAGGAAGCCGACTTCGCCGGTTTCCAGCGCATCCTTGAAAACCCGCTTGGGCGTGTGCACGCCGAGCATGGTGACTTCGTAATCCTTGCCGGTCGAGATCACGCGGATTTTCTGACCTTTCTGCACGCGACCATTGATCACGCGGATCAGCGACACCACGCCCAGGTAGTTGTCGAACCATGAGTCGACGATCAGTGCCTGCAATTTAGCATCGACCCGTCCTTTTGGGCACGGCAGTTTCTCGACGATGGCTTCCAGCACCTCCGGCACGTTCAGGCCGGTCTTGGCGGAAATGCGGATCGCATCGGCAGCGGCGATGCCGATGACCTGCTCAACCTCGTTGGCGACGCGCTCGGGTTCGGCATTTTGCAGATCGACCTTGTTGAGCACTGGCAGCACTTCAAGATTCAGCTCTAGCGCGGTGTAGCAGTTGGCAACGCTCTGCGCCTCCACGCCCTGCGACGCATCCACCACCAGCAGCGCGCCCTCGCAGGACGCCAGCGAGCGTGAAACTTCATAGGAGAAATCGACGTGCCCCGGCGTATCGATCAGATTGAGCTGATAGGTCTCGCCGTTGCGCGCCTTGTAGTCGAGCGACACCGCCTGCGCCTTGATGGTGATGCCGCGCTCGCGCTCGATCGGATTGTTGTCGAGCACCTGCGCAGTCATCTCGCGCGCCTGCAAGCCACCGCAAATCTGGATGAAGCGGTCGGCCAGCGTCGATTTGCCATGATCGATGTGCGCGATGATGCAGAAATTACGGATGTTCTCTTGTTTCATGGGCGCAGCGAGGTACAGCTCCTGAGGGGCGCGGAGTATAGCGGTTTAGCGGTCGCTCAGACTCTTAAACCACGGCTTTCAACAGGAGTTCCAGCTCGGCGGCATCGAAGCGCGTGGCGCACAGCAATTCGCCCCGTGGAGTCAGCAGCACCGGAATTTTCAGGCCGTAGCGGGTGCGCCACTCGGCATGGCCGTCGATGTCCACGTGCTCGATCTCAAAGCTATCGACGCCGAAATGTGCCAGCAGTTCCGCCTCGAACTCTTCGCACAGGCCGCAGCCCGGCCTGCCCAGCAGCAGAATTCTGGGTTTCATGGATTCGATGCCGGCATATCGAGGGTCAGGAATAGGGGGGAGCCGCGCCGCTGCACCAGCACTTGCACGCTGACACCCGGCGTCAGCCGGCCGACCACGGTGACCAGCCGCTCGGGGCTATCCACCTGTTGTCCGTTGATTTGCAGCAGCACGTCATCGAGGCGGATGCCGGCACGCAGGCCCGGCCCCTCCGCCACGTCGGTCACCAGCACGCCGCCCGAAACCACCTGCTGCTCGCGACGCTGCGCCGGCGTCAGCGGCTGCACCGCGAGGCCCAGCGGACCGATTGCCGGCGCGGCCGGCAGCGTGTCGGTCAGCACACCGTCCTGCTGGCCGCGCAGCGTGCCGACCGCGACCTTGATGATGATGTTCTTGCGGTCGCGCCAGACTTGCAGAGTGACGATCTGCCCCGGATCGGAACTGCCCACCAGCGGCGGCAGCGCCGTGGAACTGGGCAGATCCTGACCGTTGTAACTGAGGATGACATCGCCGACCTTGAGTCCGGCCTGCTGGCCGGGGCTGCCATCGACCACGCGCGCCACCAGCGCACCCTCCGGCTTGTCCAGACCCAGCGTTTGCGCCGTGGCGCGATCGACTTCCTGCACCACCACGCCGAGCCAACCGCGCGTCACATGTCCATGCGCCTTGAGTTGCAGGGCCACCTTGGCGGCGATATCGATCGGGATCGCAAACGACAGACCCTGATAGCCGCCCGACTGCGAATAGATCTGCGAGTTGACGCCAACCACCTCGCCCTTGAGGTTGAACAGCGGCCCGCCGGAATTACCCGGGTTGATCGCCACATCGGTCTGGATGAACGGCACGTACTGCTCGGTCTGCAGCGCGCGTCCCTTGGCCGAGACGATGCCGGCGGTCACCGAATAATCAAAGCCGAACGGCGAGCCGATCGCCAAGACCCACTGGCCGGGGCGCAGTTTGCGTGAATTGCCCAGCGTCACCGCCGGCAGGTTGCTGGCATCGATCTTCAGCAGCGCCAGGTCGCTGGGCTCATCCGAGCCGACCACCCTGGCGGTGAATTGACGGCGATCGAGCAGCCGCACCACGACTTCACTGGCGTCCTTGACCACATGATAGTTGGTCAAAATATAACCATCGCTCCACAGCACGAAGCCCGAACCCAGCGACTGCGTGTCGTTGGCATCGTCGTCTTCGCCACCACTCTGGTC
>JBOICJ010000102.1:0-1688 GCA_050740035.1 Stenotrophobium sp.
GAGCCGATGACGGCCACGCGCTTGCCGGTGCGCGTCGACGGCGGCTGCGGCTTGATCCAGCCTTCGTCCCAACCTCGGTCGGCGATGGCCTTTTCGATGTACTCGATGGTCACCGGTTCGGCGTTTACCGAAAGCGTGCAGGACGCCTCGCAGGGCGCCGGGCAGATGCGGCCGGTGAACTCGGGAAAATTGTTGGTCGAAAGCAGGGTGTTCAGCGCGCCTTGGTAGTTACCGGAATAAACCAGGTCGTTCCAGTCAGGGATGATGTTGTTGACCGGACAGCCGGTCATGCAGAACGGCGTGCCGCAGTCCATGCAGCGCGCGCCCTGGGTCTTGGCCTTGTCGTCGGCCAGCGTCAGCACGAATTCCTTATTATTCTTGAGACGCTCGGCGACCGGCAGATACGACTCGTCCTGCCGCTCGAATTCCATGAAGCCTGTGATCTTACCCATGATGACCTCGATCTATTGCGCGTGCAGATTCATGCCGTGACAGCGACTTTGGCGGGCGCGGCGGCGTTGTCGCTGGCCGCGTGCATCTCGCCGAGCGCGCGCTTGTATTCGTGCGGGAACACCTTAACGAACTTCTTGCGGCCGTTGGCCCAGTCGTCCAGCAGGTTGCGCGCGCGTGTGCTGCCGGTGAGCTTGAAGTGGCGCTCGACCAGCTTCTTGAGGATGGCCTCGTCGGTCTGCGCCGCGCCGCCACGGATTTCGTGGTGCCACAGCGCGCGGTCGAGACGGCTCTCCTGCTCGGCGCTGCTCAGCAACGGCTCCAGCGCCACCATCGCCATGTTGCACTTGCCGGCGAAGGCGCCATCCGGATCGTAGACGTAGGCGATGCCGCCCGACATGCCGGCGGCGAAGTTGCGCCCGGTCGCGCCGAGCACCACCACGGTGCCGCCGGTCATGTACTCGCAGCCATGATCGCCGCTGCCTTCGACCACCGTCACCGCGCCGGAGTTGCGCACCGCAAAGCGTTCGCCGGCGACGCCGTTGAAGAACGCCTCGCCGTTGATGGCGCCGTACAACACGGTGTTGCCGACGATGATGTTGTCGACCGCACGGCCACGGAACTCGGTGTTGGGCCGCACGATGATGCGGCCGCCCGACAAGCCCTTGCCGACGTAGTCGTTGGCTTCGCCGACGATGTCCAGCGTAATGCCGTGCGCCAGGAATGCCCCGGCAGATTGGCCTGCGCTGCCCTGCAGCTGGATGTGGATGGTGTCGTCGGGCAGGCCTTCGTGACGATATTTCTGCGCGACCACGCCGGACAGCATGGCGCCGACCGTGCGGTTGAAGTTGCCGACCGGCGAGATGAACGACACGCGCTCGCCCTTGTCGATGGCGGCTCTGGCCTGCGCGATCAGCTTGTGATCGAGCGATTTTTCCAGGCCGTGATCCTGTTCTTCGGTGTGATAACGCGAGGCGGCGTCCGGCGCTTCCGGCTGGTAGAACACGCGGCTGAAATCCAGTCCCTTGGCTTTCCAGTGCGCAATCGCCTTGGCCTGGTCGAGCAGGTCGGAGCGGCCGATCAGTTCCTCGAACTTGCGGATGCCGAGTTGCGCCATCAACTGCCGCGCTTCCTCGGCGACGAAGAAGAAATAATTAACGACGTGTTCCGGCTTGCCGGCGAATTTCTTGCGCAGCACCGGGTCCTGCGTGGCGACGCCGACCGAGCAGGTGTTGAGA
>JBOICJ010000103.1:0-2672 GCA_050740035.1 Stenotrophobium sp.
CCTCGGCGACATCACGCTGGAACTGTATCCAGACAAGGCGCCAATCAGCGTCGAGAATTTCCTTGCCTATGTGGACAAAGGTTTCTACGACGGTACCGTATTCCACCGCGTGATCTCGAAGTTCATGATTCAGGGCGGCGGCTTCACACCGGGCATGCAGCAGAAAAAACCCCGCACGCCCATCAAGAATGAAGCAACGAATGGGCTGCTGAATACGCGCTACAGCCTCGCCATGGCGCGCACCTCCGACATCCACAGCGCTACTAGCCAGTTTTTCATCAATCTGGCCGACAACGCCTTCCTCAATAACGGCACCCGTGATTACGGTTACGCGGTATTTGGCAAAGTCACACACGGCACCGAAATCGTGGACAAAATCGCCGGCGTCAAAACCGGCCGTCACGGTCCGCACGGCGATGTGCCGCTGGAGCCGGTCGTGCTGTTGTCGGCCAAGCGGCTCTAACCGCTTGTTGAAAAAGGCTGTTGCCGACGGCGCCCCGGCCGTCAGCCTCCTGTTCATGTTCATGCGGACACCCGCGACTTGCGCTAGGCTATGGCCACCTTGGCAGGGGCACCACAAGCGTGGAATCCATCAATACCCAACCGGGTTTCTTCGCACGCCTGAAGCAGCATCACATCTACCGCGTGGCGGTTGGCTACGGCATGGCCATCGCCATCGGTATCCAGGTGGTGGCGCGTGCCTTCCCATACTTTGGCTGGGCCACGGCGGTACCCGCGGTCATCATCATTCTGGTCGCGAGTTTTCCGGTCGCAATCGTGCTCGCCTGGATGTTGGTGAAACCCGCGGACCCGGCGCGGCAAACCGTGTGGCAGAAGCGCCATTGGAAGCTCGGCGCGATCGTGACGCCGCTGGTGATTGCGGCGGTCGTCATCTCCGGAATATACGCCTTCAAGTTCACCGAGCGGCACGCGGCGCGCGTAGCCGCCGGGCAGGCCACGGTCCAGACCAATCCAGCCGCGCCCGCCTTCAACCCGCCCGCCGACACGCTGGTGGTGCTGCCGTTCCAGAACCTGAGCAGCGATCCGAAACAGCAATACTTCAGCGACGGCATCACCGAGGAGCTGACTGACGCGCTCGGCCAGAATCCCGCACTCAAAGTCATCGCGTGGGATACGGCATCAAAATACCGCAACAGCCGCGAATCGGCCAGCGACATAGGAAAAGCGCTGAACGTCGCCAATGTCCTGCACGGCAGTATCGAACGCGATGGCGACGAAGTGCGGATCGTCGTGGAACTAGTCAATGCCGTTACCGGCTATGCGCTGTGGTCGCACCACTACGACGGTTCATTTGCCAATATCTTCAGGGTGCAGGACAAGGTTTCGCAAGCCATTGCCAAGGCGTTGCAGGTCACGTTTGCTAAGATTGACCTGCCCACGGGCGGCACCAGAAACACCCAAGCCCACCAACTGGTACTGGAAGGCCGTGCGCTGATGGACAAAGCAGACGCCGCGAGCCTTGAAGTCGCGCGCCAGAACTTCGAACAGGCACTCGCGCTCGATTCCGATTACGCTGACGCGCACGCGCTGCTTGCGCATGCACTCTACGACCTGACTGCAAGCTCCAAGCTGCCGCTCAAAACCACGCTACCGGCGATCCGCACGCACGCTCAGAAAGCACTCTCGCTCGATCCGCGCAATGCCGACGCGTGGGTGGCCTTGGCTCTCACAGATCAAAGCGCCGACCCACCCGACTTCGCCAAGGCGCGCGCGGAATACCGCAAGGCGCTCAGCCTCGACCCCAGCAACGCAGTCGCGCATCTCGATTACGGCAACGTCCTGCCGCTCGAGCAGGCGCTGGCGCAAGAGCAGGAGGCCACCCTGCTCGATCCCGCCAGCGCCCCCGCCTGGAGCAATCTGGCGGAGTACGCCCAGGACCTCGGCGACTGGCCGCAAGAGATCACGGCGGTCAAGACTCTGCTGCGGCTCGATCCGCAGTCGGTGGACGGCGCATTTTCCCTCGCCTACGCCTACCAGCAGTTGCACCAGTACGACAAGATGCTGTCGGCGTTTGATCACGTGCAACCAGCCACGCCTGTGAACAAACAGCAGGTCGCAGCCGGAAAGCTGGTGTATCAGGCGCTGCGCGATCCCTCCTTGGCGCCGCAAGCACTCGCAGCGCTCACGAACTTGAGCCGCCATCAATCCAATCTGGATGTCGCGGGTAACCTGCTACAACTGTATCTCGCGCTCGGCCAGACCGCGCCCGCGCTGCAACTGCTGGAAGGCATCTGTCCGGCCGATCCCGTCGGCTGCAACGACCTTGCCATCAATCCGATGTACCAAGCGCTGCGCGCCGATCCGCGCTTTAAGCGACTCGCAAAAAAGTACACCGCCGTGACGCTGGAATAAGCGCGACTTCACACCGCGCAGGCAGAGTCGAAGTCATCAGAGCAAAACCAGGTTGTGAGCACCTGCTCATGCGCACTCCCATGACTTGCGCTAGGCTATGGCCAGCTTCACTGAGGACTTGCCACTTATGCCCTCGACGGATACCCAAGCGGGTTTCTTTGTACGCCTGAAACAGCATCACATCTACCGGGTGGCGGTGGGCTACGGCACGGCCATCGCCATCGGCATCCAGGTGGTGGCGCGGGCCTTCCCGTATTTCGGCTGGGCCGCGGCAGTGCCGGCGGTCATCATCATTCTGA
>JBOICJ010000104.1:0-1612 GCA_050740035.1 Stenotrophobium sp.
AAGTGCCGCGTCGCCGTGATGCGCGTGCCGCAGGGCGGCGAAAAACTCTCGCGCGGACAGATCGACGGCTATACCGGATTCGTCGCCAACTACGGCGCGCGCGGCTTGGCGTGGATCAAGGTCAACGACAAGGACAAGGGCCGCGAAGGTTTGCAGTCGCCGATCGTGAAGAATCTTTCCGACGCGGCGCTGGCCGGCATCCTCGCGCGGACCGGCGCCGTCAACGGCGACATCCTGTTCTTCGGCGCCGACAAGGCCAAGGTGGTCTGCGATGCGCTGGGCGCACTGCGTCTCAAGGTCGGCAACGATCTGGGGTTGACCGCTGCGGGCTGGCGCGCGCTCTGGGTGGTGGACTGGCCGATGTTCGAGTGGGACGACAAGGACAACCGCTGGGTTTCTCCACATCATCCGTTCACGGCGCCGAAGGTGCAGTCGGTCGACGAGATCAGGAACAACCCGGCAACCGTGCTGTCACAGGGCTACGATATCGTGCTCAACGGCATCGAGATCGGCGGCGGCTCGGTGCGTATCCACAGGCCGGAAGTGCAGCAGGCGGTATTCGACCTGCTCGGCATCGGTGCGGACGAGCAACAGGAAAAATTCGGCTTCCTGCTGGAAGCGCTTTCGTACGGTGCGCCGCCGCATGGCGGACTGGCACTGGGGCTGGATCGCATGATCATGCTGATGGCGGGCGGGCAGAGCATCCGTGAAGTGATTGCTTTCCCCAAGACGCAGAGCGCGCAGGACCCGATGACCAATGCGCCGGGAGAAGTGGATGCGCGGCAGTTGCGCGAACTGCACGTCAAATCCACCGTGCCGCACAAGGAAGCCGCCAAGCCGGTCTGAAGATTACCGAGGAGTGGGATTTTGAAGCTAACTCTGCGTTCGTTGCGTCTGTTGCTGATTACCGCGGTCACGGTCCTGCTCGCGGCCTGTGGTGGCGTCGGCAAGGGCAACCGCATCGTCTCGCTCAAGGTGGTCAATGGCGACAACCTGGGCACGATCACCGAGCCGCTGGTGACCTACCAGTGCCTGCGTCAAAGCGTGCATCTGCTCGCGACGTTCCTGAACGGCGAGGTGGGCGACTACACGACGCGGGTAAAGTGGACGTCGTCGGACGACAACATCGTTCATGTCAGCAATGCCGACAAGGATGTGTACGGCGATCTGGTGCCCAGCGAATCGGCTGCCGGACTGGTCTACTCCGCAGGCACCCTGATTCCGGGCCGGGTGACCGGCACGGCGGTCATCACCGGCACCTATGTCGGCTTGAGCGCCAGCGTCGCGGTGCAGGTGAAAACACCCTATACCATGTTCATCAGCAAGGACGATCTGCTGACGCCGATTCCCAGTCTGACGATCGCGCCAAAATCAATCCAGACCCTGCGGGTGTTGTCCGATCTGGATGGCACCGGCGTGCCGTCGGACATCAGTTCGTTCGTCCTGTGGTCGCTGCCGGGCGACCCCAATGGCACGACCGCGACAATCACTTCGGCCGGCGTCCTGACCGGCATCACGGCCAATCCGCAGGCGATCACCGTGCAGGCTGCTTTTGATGGTTGCCCCAGTATTCCGGCCGGCATCAACAACCAGTTGCAATCATCGCTGACCG